>JBPCWB010000729.1:0-3317 GCA_051009955.1 Hyphomicrobiaceae bacterium
GTTCTACAGCATGGCTCTGAAGCAGGGTGTAGCCAATGCCGAAGGCCGACTGAACGCACTGGAATAGCTCGTTTATCCGGATAATCGACGCCCCGCTGCCAAGCGGCTGAGCTTACGCGCCGACCAAATTGCGGTGGCGCCAACCAAGATTTTGTATGTCGGTCGCCCCTCACCAAGCATGCCACCAAGCCTCTCCTCCCGTCGGCACGAACGCGCCGAGCTGAGCCCTCCGGCCACCTGAACGGAGGGCCTTGGGCATACAGTTCGGTCCGGGTTGTGCAACCTCACTCACTCGATATGCGCGGCAGCCTCGTCGCGCTGACGCAGTTCATCACGCTGCTTGGCGATGAACCGGGCGAGGCGCTCGGGCGGGAAACCAATGCACGACAGGCCCAGGGCGGCGTTGGCAACCTCGGTGTACGATTGGATCAACCCATCATTAAGCCGGCAGATGGCGACACCTTCGAAGATGGCGCGCTTGCCCTTTGATTCATCCAGTTTGGAATCATAGCTGAACACGTAGCGGGCATAACCAACGTCGCCGTTCCCGACCGGGTCATGGATATCCCAGCGGAAGTTCTCGGCATCGCGGTGGAAGTAATTCTCGATCATGCTTGCAATCTCACGTCCCCGAAATGCGCCGTAAAAAACATCGTGATAGACGCCGTCGGCTGTGAAGCAATCGGCGACACCCGCGCCATCACCGCGCACGGCTGCCTCCGTCATCTGGGTGATCAATGCTGCGAATGACATGGCTTCGACCCCACTGTGTTCGGGCGCCTCAGCGTCCCTTGAATTCAGGCGGCTGTTTGCTTGCAAATGCCGCGATGCCGTGACGGCCGTCCGCGGTCCGCGTCATCGTGGCAATGCTAACGGTTTCGTCCTCGAGCTGAGTCTCCATGCTGGCATTGAACGCCGTTAGAAGGAGTCTCTTAGAACCACCGAAGGCCCGGGTCGGCCCGGATGCGAATGTCCGCGCCACTTTCTGGGCCTCGGCGTGAAGGTCCTGCGAAGCCACGACACGGCTTACCATTCCCCACTGTAGCGCTTCCTCAGCCGAGAGCACGCGATTGGTCAGAACGAGTTCCTTGGCCCGCAAAAGACCCACATGCTTGGCAAGAAAGTAGGTCGAGCTGCCGTCTGGCGTCAGGCCGGAGGCCGTGTAGGCCGAAACGAATTTGGCTTTGTCCGCCGCGAGAATGTAGTCGCCGGCGAGCGCGAGGCTCAAGCCAGCACCAGCCGCCGTCCCGTTGACCGCCATCACCAGCGGCGAGTCCATGCGTTGGAAACGGGTAATCGCCGCATGCAAGGGAGTGGCGACGGCGCAAATGAACTCGGCGATGTCCTGTCCCTGGGAATCGAACTCCTTGAGGTCCCCGCCAGCGCAGAACATCTTGCCGGTTGCCGTCAGAACGACGCTGCGAACATCCGGCCGCCAATCGCAGGAGTTGGCAACGTCGAAAAGTTCTTCGCTCATCTTCTTGGTCAGGGCATTGGCATTGTCGGGCCGGTTGAGCGTGATGGTGGCGACATCGTCTTCGACGGCGAAAGTCAGGGTCTCGTAGCTCATTTGTCGGCTCCTCCGGAAACTGTCGGTCAAGACCATATCAGGAAGTCAATTGCCGGGCAGCAGGCGCCCGATCAGTGATGCGATGGCTACCGCCGTATCATTTGCCATGGTTCTGGCCGCCCTTCATCCCACCGTCCACCGGCTGCCTGCGGCGTTGCCGTAGTCGAACACGAAATCGGGTTCTACTGGGCGGCATCCAGGGCCGAGGCACCCGCACGCCCAAAGACGAATCCAGGATAGCTGTCGTCGGCAATCTGCTGGCACTTTTTGCGGTAGGACCCCACGCCGCCAATATAGGGCAGGAAGACGCGCGGTTTGCCGGGGATATTTGCACCCATGTACCAGGACGCCGCTTTCGGATAGAGCGTCGCGTAGCCGACCTCGTCGCTGTGGGCAACCCACTCGTCCTGCGCCACTCGCGTTGGCTCGATCGTTGCCTGTCCAGACTGCTCCATGTGTGCGATGCAGTCACTCATCCAGTCGACGTGCTGCTCAATCGACACCATCATGTTCGACAGGACCGACGGACTTTGCGGACCGGTGACCATGAACAGGTTCGGAAAGCCGGCAGACATCATGCCGAGATAGGTCTTGGGACCTTCCGCCCATTCATCTTTCAACGCGGCCTGGTCGCGACCGCGGATGTCGATCCGGTCGAGCGTGCCGGTCATGGCATCGAAGCCGGTGGCGAAGACGATCGCGTCGAATGCGTAGTCGACACCATCGTGGTGCAACCCTTCCGGCGTGATGCGGTCGATCGGCGTTGAACGAACGTCGACCAGCTGGACGTTGTCGCGGTTGTAGGTTTCGAAATAGTGTGTATCGACACAGATGCGTTTGGTCCCAATGGGATAGTCCTTGGCGGCCAGCAACTCCGCCGTCACCGGATCCCTGACGATCTCGCGGATCTTGTTTCGCACGAACTCTGCTGCTGTTTCGTTGGAGTCTGCGTTGACCGCCAGATCGTTGAAGGCCGCCATGAACCGCGTGCCGCCGTCTGCCCATCGCTGTTCGTAAACCGCCTGGCGCTCGGCCTCCTCGACATCCATGGCCGATTGGTCGTTGGGATCGGCAAGAATGCCGTTCTTGGTCTTGCGCGCGTTGGCCCGGTGCGTCGCGTAGTCCTGTTTCCAATAGGCTTCGTAGGCCTCCGTCATCGGTCCGTTGCGCGACGGGATCGAATAGTTCGGCGTGCGCTGGAACACGGTCACGTGCGCAGCTTGTTCGGCGATCACCGGAATAGCCTGAATAGCCGATGACCCAGTGCCAATGACACCGACCCGCAGCCCCGTCAGATCGACGGGCTCGTGCGGCCACTCTCCGGTGTGATACGTGCTGCCACGATAGGTTTCCAGACCTTCGAATTCCGGCAAGCGGGCAGATGACAGACATCCCGTCGCCATGATGCAATAACGCGCCGACACGCAGTCTCCGCGATCCGTCGTAACAAGCCATCGGTCCCTGGCTTCATCGAATCGAGCGGACGTGACCGTCGTCTCAAACTGCATGTCGCGGCGCAAATCGAAGCGGTCTGCGACGTGGCTGGCGTACTCCAGGATTTCCGGCTGGGCGGAGAATACCTCACTCCATCGCCACTCCTGCTGCAAGTCCGATGAGAAGGAATAGGAATACTGCATGCTCTCGACGTCGCAGCGCGCGCCCGGATACCGGTTCCAATACCAGGTGCCGCCGACTTCGGTGGCGGTGTCGAATATGCGCGCGGTCAATCCCAACTGACGCAAGCGGA
>JBPCWB010000730.1:0-4014 GCA_051009955.1 Hyphomicrobiaceae bacterium
CACCAACTGTTGGCGTCCGCGCCCACGGAATCGAGGAAGGTTTTTGAGCGCCTCGGTGTGGACTACCTGCTGCTTTGCAGCAGCGATTCGAAAAGACTGTCGATTGCGAACAAAGATGCGCTGATCAACGTGCTGTCGCGCGGCGAAGACGTACCGTTTCTCGAGCCGATGCCTGTCGGGACCGATGACTCGCCGCTTCGGCTGTGGCGGTATAGGACAACTGTCACACAGTAGATCAGTCGACCAGCATTGAGCTGGCGGTGGCGACAATCTTGTCCGATGTGATGCGCACTTCGTTCTCGAGCGGTGGCGAGAACGGGATCGGAATGCGCGGCGCGCCCAATCGCTTGGCGGACTTCACGGCGCCGGTTCCAAGGCGATCAACAACAGTGGCAACGATCTCAGCTCCAAAACCGCCAACTCGCGTGGCCTCGTGTGCCACCAACAGGCGTCCCGTCTTGGAGACGGACGATGCAATGGCGTCTTCGTCCCATGGCCATATCGTTCTGAGATCGAAGAGGTCGACATTGACACCGCGTTCGGACAGTTGCGTGGCAGCTTCGATGGCATGGGGCATCATTGCGCTCCATGATACCAGCGTGAGAGCATCGCCCTCGCGCACACTGCGTGCCTTGCCAAACGGGATCGGTTCGATGACGTCGCCAACGTGTCCTTCGACGCCCCACAGATCCTTGGGGTCGAAAAACAGAACCGGGTCGTCTGAGCGGATCGCGGAGACGAGGAGTCCGGCTTCGTCCTCAGCGCTGGATGGAACGACCACGACGACGCCCGGCAGATGCGCAAACCAGGCTTCCAGCATCTGACTGTGCTGGGCTGCGGAGTTACGCCACATGCCATGCGGCATGCGCACCACCACCGACGGCTTGGCTTGGCCGCCGAACATATAGCGGATTTTGGCGATCTGGTTGACCAGCTCGTCCATGGCACACATAACGAAATCGAAAAAGCGCATTTCGATGATCGGCCGCGTCCCGACGAGCGCTGCGCCGAGGCCGGCACCCATGATCGTGGATTCCGAAATCGGCGTGGAGACGACGCGCTGCGGCCCGAACTCATCAAGAAAATCTCGATATTGGCCCCAGAGTCCGCCGCGGCCGACATCTTCTCCCAGCACCCAGACATTGGGGTCCCGGCGCATCTCCTGCAGCGTCGCAAGGCGGCTTGCTTCGTTCAACGTCACCTGCCTCATGACACTACCCCGTGATCGACCGCACCAACGTCCTGGACATCCTGAGCGACGATGTCTGCAGCCGGCCAAGGTGCCGCATTTGCCGCGGTCCGCGCCGCCTGCATTTCCGATTCCGCAGCGATGGCGATGGCATCAAGCTCGGCGGTTTCTACGCCTATGCCGGTAAGGCTTTCCCGTAAGCGACTGATTGGACATCTGGCCTTCCAGGCGGCCACTTCGTCAGGGTCGCGCCAGGTCGCCGTGTCTGTCGAGGTATGACCGGTCCAGCGGTATGTCTTGGCGTGCAGCAGCCGGGGTCCGCGGCCGTCGCGGACCTCTGCGATGAGGCGTGTCGCGGCGTCACTGACGGCGACCACGTCGTTGCCGTCGACCTGTTCCGCCGAGACGCCGACGGCTTCAGCCCGTGCCGATGCGCCCTCGCCGGACGTGACGGATTTGGCCGCGGTGAAGGCGGCAACCTGGTTGTCCTCACATACGAACAGCACCGGCAATTCGTAGAGAGCCGCCCAATTCAACCCTTCGAGGAACGGCCCGCGATTGATGGCCCCGTCGCCGAAGAAACATGTCACGATCGCGTCCGAGCCCTGTAGCTTGAGACCCTGGGCGGCACCAACGGCAATCGGAATGCCGCCGGCGACGACACCATTGGCGCCGAGCATGCCGATGGAAAAGTCCGCGATATGCATCGAGCCGCCCTTGCCCCGGCAGTAGCCACCATCCCGACCAAACAATTCCAGATACATCGGGTCGGGCTCGCCGCCTTTGGCCAGCACGTGTCCATGACCGCGATGGTTCGATGTGATGCGGTCGTCACGGCGCAGGTTCGTGCAAATGCCGGTGGCAACCGCCTCCTGACCGATTGACACGTGCAGAGGACCGGGCATCTCGCCTACCTTGTGTGCCGCCAGGGCGGTTTCCTCGAATGCTCGGATGCGGACCATCATGCGATAGAGATCGGTGAGATGGCGGACATTATGGTCCGCTCCGCTCGGCGACGTGTCGTCAGCGGTCGGCATTGTAACTCTCCTCGGTGTGGTCGTGCGGTCCGCGCGGCGATGCGTTGGACTTGCGCAGCTTTGACGAGACGGTCCATAAAATCAAGAATGTTCGATGACTTCCATGAGCAAAGTGAGCAGTGATGACGAACCCGTATCTGGTGCTCGACAGTGTCACCCATTTGGAGCAGGGCCACCGCGGCAAGGCGGTCCACTGTGCGTCCCACGGTGGCGTCTATGCCGGCTATTTCGCGGCCAAGATGGCCATCGGAGCCGTTATTCTCAACGATGCAGGGATTGGTCGGGAGGCGGCAGGCCTGGCCGGCGTCAAGTTGCTCGACACTCTTGGCGTTCCGGCCGCAGCGGTGTCGCACCGCAGTGCACGCATCGGCGACGGCAACGATGGCCTTGCGCGCGGCGTTTTGTCTTTCGTGAATGGACCGGCTGGCGGCGCCGGCCTCGCAATTGGGATGTCCTGCGCCGACGCTTTGGCGAGGTTGGAGCAGGTGAAATTGCACCCTGCGCCAGCCCCTGAACCTCTCGCCGAAGCACGCTACGTCGCTCAAGGTGGAACCGACAAGGCGGCCAACATCGTCGTCATGGACTCGATTTCGTTGGTGACGCCGAAGGATGAGGGTCACGTGATTGTTGCCGCATCCCACGGTGCACTCTTGGGCGGGCGTCCGGAAACCGCAGTAAAGTACCCGGTCTTCGCTGCGATCACCTGCGACGCCGACCGAGGCATCGACGAGGCCGGGATATCGCGCTTGGCTGCGCTCGACGCGCGCGGCATTGCCGGTGCCTGCGTCTCAGCGTTCTCGGCCCGTATTGGCGACGGCCGATCGCTTTTTGAGGACGGCTATGTTTCGGTTGTGAATGAAACCGCGGCGGGATATGGCAGTGAGATTGGGATGAGTTGCCGAGAGACGGCCGCGCTACTTGCCGCCGCCGCCCGTCAGGCGCAAAAGACGTCGTGAAGAGGTCGCCGCCGAGCCGCAGACGTCGTCAATAAGCAGAAAATCAGTGGTGGGAAGTACCGTGACGGATCAATTGAAGACAAATACCGTGCGCCGCATTACCGGCGGCCAGGCTTTGGCGGAAATGCTCAAGCTGCACGAGGTCGGGCCGATGTTCGGCATGGGCGGTTTCCAGCTCCTGCCCTTTTACGAAGCCTGCCGTGCTCTCGGATTGCAGCACTATCTGATCAATGACGAACGATGTGGTGCATTCGCGGCTGACGCCTACGCAAAAGTGACCAACCGGCCTGGCCTGGCCGATGCAACGCTGGGGCCCGGTGCCACGAACTTGGTGACCGGAATTGTCGAAAGCCTGAACGCCGGCATTCCCATGGTCGTCGTCACCGGCGATGCCAATCGCGAGCATGCCTGGAAGAACATGACGCAGGAGTCGAAGCAAATCGACGTGCTGCGCCCGATTGTCAAAGAAGTCATCCGCGTCGAGGTCATCAAGCGGATCCCGGAGCATGTGCGGCGGGCGTTCTCGGTTGCGACGAGCGGTCGGCCGGGGCCCGTTCTGATCGACGTTCCAGAAGATGTCGCTCATGGCGAGCACGACTTTGACGTGTCCGATTTCTGGGTCGATCCAAACACGCTCCAGGCGCAATCGCGGCGCACGCGACCTGATGGAAACGAGGTCGACCGGGCCGCGGCGCTGCTGGCCAAGGCACAACGGCCACTCATTCTTGCGGGCGGCGGCGTTCACATCTCGGCGGCCTACGACGCCTTGATGCAGTTCGCGGACGGCCAGGGCATTCCGGTTGCCCACACCATGAGTGGAAAAGGGGCGATC
>JBPCWB010000731.1:0-2891 GCA_051009955.1 Hyphomicrobiaceae bacterium
GTCGTCCCAGCGGCACCTGGCGGCCGAGTTTCTGACGCATCACTTCGTCGCCGAACCGATCCCGGTATTTGTCGAGGATCGGCGTGTCAATGAATGTCGGATGGACCGAATTGCAGCGGATGTTGTAACCGGATTTCGCACAGTGGAGCGCGACCGATTTCGACAGCAATCGCACACCACCCTTGGCCGAGTTGTAGGCGGCCATGTTGGCCCCGCCGATAATGCCGGAGATCGACGATATGTTGATGATTGAGCCACCGAGCGTGCCGGTGTGCTTCTTGATCGCCGAGACGCCGTGCTTGCATCCGAGGAAGACGCCTTCTAAGTCGATCGCATGCACTTTGCGCCATTCTTCAAGTTCAATCTCTTCGACTGTTTTGGAAAGGCCAATGCCGGCTGAATTGACCAGCACGTGCAACGCACCGAACGTGTCGACAGCCTCTGCGATGGCGGCAATCCAGTTTTCTTCGCTGGTCACATCAAGTGGAACGAAATGCGCCGCGCGACCAATTTCCGTGGCAACAGCAAGCGCCTCGTCAGCCGCGATGTCTGTCACGACGACATTGGCGCCCTCCTGTGCCATCAATCGAGCGCTGCATGCGCCGAGTCCGGAGGCTGCGCCGGTGACCAGTGCCACCTTACCTGCCAAGCGACCAGCCATATCTGTCTCCCGTTGCATGATGTTTTCAACGCGATACGGTAGCGTAGAGCGAAGCAAAAGGCGATCGCGAGCCTGATGCGATACACCCGGAAAAAGGACGATGCCCCATGTCCCAAAAGTTGATTGATCTCTCGCGCCCGCTGGAAAACACGGAATACGCCGACCCGCCAGGCATGGCGCCGCAAATCCAATACATGGACCACACGCAGACGACAGAACGCATGTTGCAGTTCTTTCCCGGCGTTACCCGCGATCAGCTGCCCGGTGGGGAAGGTTGGGCGATCGAGATGGTGCAACTCACCACGCACAATGGCACGCATCTGGATGCGCCGTATCATTTCCACTCGACAATGAACGGCGGCGAGCGCGCAATCACGATCGATGAAGTCCCGCTCGACTGGTGCATCGGCAACGGCGTGAAGCTCGACTTCCGCAGCCTCGCCGACGGCTACGTCGCAACGGCGCAAGATGTCGAAGCTGAACTGCGCCGCATTGGCTATGATCTGCAACCGCGCGACATCGTCGTTGTCAATACCGGTGCGGCCCAGAACTACGGTACGGATCGCTACGTCAACTCCGGTTGCGGCATGGGCCGTGAGGCGACGCTCTACCTCCTGGAGCGCGGCGTGCGCGTCACCGGGACGGATGCCTGGAGCTGGGACGCACCGTTTGTCTATACCGCCGAGCGGGTCAAAGAGAGCGGTGATGCGTCACTGATCTGGGAGGGCCATCGTGCCGGCATGGAGATCGGTTACTGCCACATTGAGAAGCTGGCCAATCTTGATCAATTGCCTCCGACAGGATTCGAGATCATGTGCTTTCCGGTCTCGATCAAGGCAGCCAGCGCCGGCTGGTGTCGATGCGTCGCCCGCCTGACATAAGACGGATGCGGGAACCGCTATCCAATCGTTGCTAGGATCGGTTGTCGGTTAGCGGCGGCGTTCGTGTCGTCTCAACGTTTGGCACGCAGGAGATGGTCCGCCGTTTGATTGTAGAGCAGCTTGTTGTTCGTAGCGTTGTCGCGGCCGCGGTTTTGTTCGTCCTTGTGAAGATTGATCGCAGCGCGCACTGCCGGCCGTTCCTTGATCCGTCCGCGCCACGCCGCGACATGCGGGAACGTGTCCAAAGGCACGCCGAGCGGTTTGGCGATGAATGCCCACGGAAATGCAATGACATCGGCGATCGAGTAATCGTCGCCCAGGATGTACGGACGATCGCTCAGGCGTCGCTCGAGGACTCCGACATTGCGCTCATACTCTCCACGATAGCGGGCTTTGGAATAGTCGTTGCCGCCCGGCGCGTAGTTGACGAAATGGCTCAGCTGTCCACCCATCGGTCCCTGGTTGCCAACCTGCCAAAAGAGCCACTCCAATGTCTCTTTGCGCCCAAGCGCATCCGCTGGCATGAATTGCCCCGTCTTTTCGGCGAGATAGAGCAGGATCGCACCGCTCTCAAATACGCTGACCGGCCCAGCACCATAGCCGCTCGAAGGATCGTGATCGACGATGGCGGGTATCTTGGCATTGGGGCTGACCTTGAGGAAGTCCGGCTCGAATTGATCGCCTTTCCCGAGGCTCATCAGATTTGTCTCATAGTCCAGGCCGCACTCTTCGAGCATGATCGCGACCTTCCAGCCATTCGGCGTCGGCGCATAGTAGAAGTCAATCATGCGGCCGTGTCCTTGTCGTTGCCAGCGTCTTCGACGTCGTCAGGCGCGGCCTGGAAGGCGGCACCGGCTTCTTCCAAGGCAACGATCTCGTCTTGCGAAAATCCAGATTCACCCAGCACCTCGCGCGTCTTGTTGCCGAGCACCGGCGCCGGATGCCGGACGCTGGTCGGCGTTTTCGAGAACTGCGCGGGGTGGCGGGCGAACCGAAGCTGACCGGATTGAGGATGCTCGTAATCCACGACAAGCTCGTTGGCCGCAATCTGCGGATGCCGGATCATTTCGCGGCGCGTGAGGACGGGCGCGCACGGCACGTCGTTGGCTTCGAGGCGGTCGATGATGTCCCGCGTCGTGAAGTTTCGAATCTCGGCCTGCATGGCATTGAGCCGATCATCCTTGTTTTGATCACGCAGGCTCGCAGTCAGGAAGCGCGGATCCTCCAGTAAGGCCGGCTGATCGACGGCCTTGGCGAACGCCTGCCATTCCTTGTCCTGCATCACTGCAACGCTGACGTGGCCATCGGCGGTCTCATAGATGAGATCAATGAAGGATTGCGCCACTTCC
>JBPCWB010000732.1:0-6739 GCA_051009955.1 Hyphomicrobiaceae bacterium
GCCACATCGATCACCGCCCCATCGGTCACGAACGCCGTGTTGAGCGCGGCGATGGAACCCCCATCGTCGGCGATGCTCAACGGCTCGGCCTCTCGACCATCGGAAAGAAGCTGGGCCAGGGAGCGGACCTGGACACCTTCATCAAGCTTGGCATCGGACAGGTCCGGCCGATAAGCGCCGTCCGCGAATACAATCCGCTGGGCATCGACACCTGCAAGGCTGCTGATCGCCGCGTCGACCGCTGCCCGGTCGAGCGACGTTACGGCCTGCGAAGGAATCATAGGAGGAGAAATCTCCGGTAGCGCCGACCTCAAATCCGTATACTTCCACTCTTCGATCCGCCGATGCGGCAGCCCGTTTTCCTTGAACACTTCAATTGCCGCCGAGCGCGCGGCTGCAATGCCAGCTGTCCCGGGCAGGCGGTCGGCCACATCCGCAAAGGCGCCGATGATGGCGTCCTCAGCCTTGGTTCTCATGATCGAAACACTGGTCATAGCTTTGCCTCTTCGCGCTTTTCAACGAGGTTCGAGCAGATAGCGTCAAGCCACCTTCTCGAGATAACCCGCGTATCCCGACTTCTCGAGTTCAAGCGCCAGCTCCTTGCCGCCAGTTTCCTTGATCCTGCCTTCAGCCAACACATGCACCTTGTCAGGTACGATATAGTTGAGAAGACGCTGATAGTGTGTGATCACCAACATTGCGCGGTCCGGAGAGCGCAGGGCATTCACACCGTCGGACACAACCTTCAACGCATCAATGTCAAGGCCGGAGTCCGTCTCGTCGAGGACACAGAGGGTCGGTTCCAGCAGCGCCATCTGCAGGATCTCCGAGCGCTTCTTTTCACCGCCCGAAAATCCGACGTTAACCGGCCGCTTCAACATTTCCATGTCAATACTGAGTTCCGCACTCTTTGCTTTGACCAGACGCAGGAATTCGGGCGTCGTCAATTCTTCCGTGTCGCGCTTCTTGCGCAGTGCGTTGACGGCCGTCCGCAAGAACGTCAGGCCGGCGACGCCGGGAATTTCCATGGGGTACTGGAAGGCCAGGAAAACGCCGGCCGCGGCCCGCTCTTCCGGATCCATCTCGAGAACGCTCTCGCCGTTCCATAGAATGTCACCTGAGGTCACCTCATAGTCGTCACGACCAGCAAGAACGTAGGCAAGGGTCGACTTGCCGGAACCGTTCGGTCCCATGATGGCGTGGACTTCACCCTTTGGCACGGACAGAGACAAACCGCTGATGATCGGCTTGTCTTCCTCAGCCAGCTTTACGTGCAAGTCTCGAATTTCTAACATCTGTAGGATCCATCGCTCTGATCACCGCTCGCATTCTTGTTTTCCTCTTTGGCCAGCGGCGGCTCGCGTTTGCCAAAGAGGTAGTAGACTGGGAGAGGACACGGCGGCCCTGACCCAGCGCCAGAAATCAAAGTCGCCAGCGAGCATTGCGCCGAACAGACACGCAATCCTCAAGTTGGGCAAGCGCCCTATGATCCGTTTGATTTGGCCGACCACAGTCGGTCAAAAGCATCACTTGCTGCCTTCTCTGCCGCCTTATGGCGCGCGTGAATCTGTTCAACATCATCTATGGTGACCTTGATCGTCTTGACACCATTCGTCCGTTCCAATTCGGCATCCGCCTGCATAGCCGCTGCCCGCAGCTGATCTGCTGCTGTTTCCGCCGCCAACCAATCCTGCTCCAGCTGTGCAATATTCAGAGCCATCCTTAGGTCCTCCAGACAAGTTCGGTGATTGCAGCTTCTCCATCTGCTTTCAGCACCACCCCACTATTCGTTCATCAGATCATCATTTTATTGGCCCTTCGCCACCGACGGGGGTTCGCCAATTGGCTAGGACAGAATGCAATCGCGTTAACCAACGCTACCCTCAAGACTAATGCCAATCAGCTTCTGTGTCTCGGCCATAAATTCCATCGGAAGTTGCTGCAGCACATCGCGTACAAAGCCGTTGACCACGAGAGCCACCGCCTCCTCCTCGCTCAATCCACGCTGGCGGCAATAGAACAGAGTGTCATCAGAAATCTTCGACGTTGTCGCCTCATGCTCGAAGTGTGCAGACGCCGTCTTGGCCTCGATGTAAGGCACGGTGTGCGCTCCGCATTTATTGCCGATCAGCAGCGAGTCACAACAGGTAAAGTTGCGCGCATTCGTGGCCTTTCGATGCGCTGAGACGAGACCGCGGTAGGTATTGTCAGAGTGACCGGCCGCAATGCCTTTCGATATAATCCGACTCGACGTGTTTTTGCCGAGATGGATCATCTTGGTGCCGCTGTCGACCTGCTGGTAGCCGTTAGAAATGGCGATGGAATAGAATTCGCCGCGTGAATTATCGCCACGCAGGATACAGCTCGGATACTTCCAGGTAATCGCCGATCCGGTTTCAACCTGCGTCCAGGAAATCTTCGAACTGGCGCCACGACAGTCACCGCGCTTGGTAACGAAGTTGTAGACGCCGCCCTTGCCGTTCTTGTCGCCGGGATACCAATTCTGGACCGTTGAATACTTGATCTCGGCATCGTCCAATGCCACCAGCTCGACCACCGCGGCGTGCAGCTGGTTTTCGTCGCGCATCGGCGCCGTGCAACCCTCCAGATAAGAGACGTAGGACCCGCGATCAGCGATGATCAACGTCCGCTCAAACTGTCCCGTATTCATTTCATTGATGCGGAAATAGGTCGATAGTTCCATCGGGCAACGAACGCCCTCAGGGATATAGACGAACGACCCATCGGAAAACACAGCGGAATTCAACGCGGCGTAATAGTTATCCGACTTCGGCACGACAGAACCGAGATACTTTCTGACAAGCTCCGGATGTTCGCGCAACGCTTCCGAGATTGAGCAGAAAATGACACCCGCCTTGGCCAGTTCCTTCTTAAAAGTCGTCACGACCGACACGGAATCGAACACCGCATCGACGGCAACCCTGCCGTAGCCGCCGGTTACCTCGGCGCCATCGTCCAACTCACTCGGCTCACCTTGCTTGCGCACCCCGGCGAGGATTTCCTGCTCCTTCAAGGGAATACCCAGCTTCTCATAGGTTCGAAGCAATTCGGGATCGACCTCATCGAGCGACTTTGGCCCCTCGGTGCTCTTCGGCGCCGCATAATAGTAAAGGTCCTGAAAGTCGATCTTGGGATAGCTCACCTTGGCCCACTTCGGCTCGGTCATGGCGAGCCAGCGCTCATAGGCATCCAAACGCCATTCGAGCATCCAAGCTGGTTCGGCCTTCTTGGCCGAAATGAACTTGACGATCTCTTCGCTCAGACCTTTCGGTGCCTTGACCGTCTCAATATCTGTCGTAAAGCCATACTTGTACTGATCGACGTCAATCTGCTTGACCTGATCGACCGTCTCTTGAACAGCTGGCATCTCTTTCTCCGCAAACCGAGTCGGCATTTCTTGCCGACATCATTCACCACACGTGTTTTTGTAGTTACGCGACAGCCTTTTGACGGTCGCCCACGACATCTCTCCAAGCACTCAATACAGCGTCCACATCGCGTTCCGATGTGTTCCAACCCAGACTGATACGAATGGCCCCGCGTGCCACCTCCGGCGCCAGTCCCATGGCCGACAAAACGTGACTTGCACCGACCTTGCCCGATGAACAGGCTGCTCCCGAGCTGACGGAAATGCCCGCCAGATCGAGCTTGATCAACAAAATCTCCGCCGATGTCCCCGGCAGCGCCACACAAGATGTATTTGCAAGCCTCTTGGCATCGGCGCCGACAATGACTGCTTGCGGCGTAGTGGCCTGGATCTGCTGCTCCAAGCGCGTTCGTAGCGCCTCCAGTCGACCAACCTGGGCGAGATCGCGTAACGCGGCCTCGGCCGCCGCGCCAAATCCAGCAATACCCGAAACATTCTCCGTGCCGGCTCGCTGGCGCCTTTCCTGGCCACCGCCGACGATCATCGGTTTCGCGCGATCAGCATCACGAACGATCAGGGCGCCAACCCCCATCGGACCGCCGATCTTGTGGGACGACAAGCTCAATGTGTCGACTCCCAGCTGTGAGAAGCCGAGATCAATCCGGCCCGCCGCCTGCACGGCATCACAGTGCACGGCAATGTCGTGCTCACGGCAGAAGTCTGCGGCCTCGGCCACCGGCTGGACGACTCCGGTTTCATTGTTCGCCGCCTGTAGAACCAACACGGCGCTGCCAACAGACTGACCACTCAAAACGACGTTTGCGACCTCGGTCACGTCAGCCTGGCCCGTCTGCACTGCTGGCAGCTCAATCACTCTGGCCGGCGATCTGCGAGCCGGTGCGAGGTTCGAGTCGTGCTCGATCTCGGGTAGAAATATCGTCTGCCAGGAGGCAGAGAGAACCCAGTTATTGGCTTCGGTTGCACCACTTGTGAAAACGACGTCGGAAGGCATGCAGTGGACCAAGGCGGCAATCTTTTCGCGTGCATCCTCAACAATCGCGCGCGCAGTCCGGCCCTCGCGGTGCACGGATGATGGATTGCCCAGAGTATCGAGCGCAGCCAACACAGCTTCGCGCGCCACCGGTCGGATGGGCGTCGTCGCGTTGTAATCCATATAGACGCGTTCAGTTGTCATTCTGCAGCCAATCCCGGGCGTCGCAGGGCTTGCGAACGTGTCTGCGGCATATTGAATGCCCGACCGCCGACAATCACGTCCTGGAGAGAGACATTTCCGAGGAATGACTGGATGTGACGTCCGAGCGCCGCCCACAAACCATGAGTCAGACAGCGTTCTTCACCAATGCAACCGATGCTGCTGCCCGACAGGCAACGCGTCATTTTGGTCTGCTCGTCGACGGCGGCCATCACCTCCGCGACCATGATCTCGTCCGCCGGCCGTGCAAGGCGATAACCACCTCCGCGGCCGCGCGTGCTCTCAACCAAGCCAGATTGACGCAGCTGCCCGAACAGACGGCCGAGATAAGCCTCCGACAGGTCCTGCCGATCAGCGATTTCCGATAGAGCCACGGCGCGCTCCTCGCCATGCTTGGCAAGATCGCTCATCGCCATGACCGCATACCGACCACGCGTAGTGAGTTCCAAACCCGCTTCTCCCGGTCAACAACGCCGCGGCATTTGATGCCGCAGGCTCCTCTTCCTAAATGTCAGCTTCACCCAATCGCTACATCCGCTCTGCGACGGCGCGCCTCAGCCTGAGAGCCGCCAGCACGCGACATTCAAACGGCTTGCTTTGGGCTTGCTGTTTCGAATAGTTCTAAGCTGGCTGGAATATGGAAATCCTAACCGCAGGAGTCAAGATTAATTGACGGGAGCCGGCGCACTATTTTTAGCCGGGTTCGTTAGCAGCATTTGGCGACACACGTATCGCTCGATCTGTTGCTCCCCGAATAGCCGCAAAATTCCGCCCCACTTGCCTCCACACTAACACCCTGGTCCAACACCCATGCCCGAACTCATTATCAACGGCCCCGTCGGTCGGCTGGAAGCCCGCTATCACCACGAGCCGGATCCACGCAGCCCGCTTGCTTTGATCCTCCATCCCCACCCTCAATTTGGTGGGACCATGAACAACCAGGTGGTCTACCACCTCTACTATACGTTCGTTGAACGCGGTTTCTCCGTCCTGCGCTTCAATTTCCGCGGTGTGGGACGCAGCCAGGGCTATTTTGACAATGGTCCCGGTGAACTCGCAGACGCGGCCACAGCCCTCGACTGGATGCAGATTGCAAAACCGGATTCGAAAGCCTGCTGGATAGTCGGCTTCTCGTTCGGCACCTGGATCGCCATGCAGCTGCTCATGCGCCGGCCGGAAATAGACTCGTTCATTTGCGTCGCACCGCCCGCAAATCTTTATGACTTCACGTTTCTGGCGCCTTGCCCGGCATCGGGCCTTCTGGTCAATGGCGATCGCGACCGAGTCGTGCCTTCGGCCTCTGTCGCCGAGTTGTCACAAAAGACGAAGGTCCAGAAAGGCATCATACTGCAGCACGACATCATTCCGGATGCGAACCACTTCTTCGAAGGTGATCAGCCAATGCGGGCTCTGCAAACCAGCGTTGGCACCTACGTTGACGAGCGCATGGTCGAAATCCTCAAGACCAAGGCCGAAAGTTAAGACACGGTGCGTTTGCCAACGGATGGCGACAACGACATACTGGCATTCCTTTGTCCGAAGACATTTGTCCAGGAAGGTGCCAGATGCTGATCGCCGTCGTCCAGATTCCCCGCTCCTCCGACAAGCCTGACAAGGCCGCAGCCATCGCCCGCGGCCTCGACTCGGCACCGATCTATCGCAAGGTCGATGGTCTTATCCGCAAAGACTACCTCAATGGCGACGACTGTGGTGGGGGCGTCTATCTGTTTGAGTCACGGGCAGCGGCCGACGCCTGGTTCAATGATGAGTGGTGGGGCTGGATCGAAAGCCGCTTCGGTGCCCGCCCGACGCTCACTTACTTTGATCACTACGTGACCGTCGACAACGCCGCTGGTGAAATTCGGGTCGACGGCAAGGCGGTTGACTCAACGGGATCCCAGGCCGCCGAGTAACGACTCGCACTGCTGCTCCGTCGCATCTGATCGGGCAGAAGACTCGGAACATCAACAGCGCGCGGTTGAACTCGCCACCAATTCCGCCGACGGAGGCAACATTGTCTCTGCGTTTTGCGCATATCTGCCAAGCAATATCAACACTTCACTTTTGCCCCAAAACATACGATCTCCGCGAGAACCGAACACAGGGGTAAGCCATTATGATCAAAGCAAGATTCCCAC
>JBPCWB010000733.1:0-5695 GCA_051009955.1 Hyphomicrobiaceae bacterium
GACCCTCGGAGACTTTCTCGACAAAGGTCGTCTCGACTTTGTCGCCGAATGCCTGTTCAACGGCCTTGAGGCCTGCATGGTGTTGATAGGACCAGCCGTGATCGCCGATCGGGCCGACGTAGACAAAACCGACTTTGGTTTTGCCTGCGGCTGAGACGTTGGCAGCACTAATCCCTGCCGCGGCGAGGACAGCCACGCAAATGGTCAAAGCACATTTCTGTAGCGTTGTCATGATCACCTACTCTTTTCGACGGTTCAGAGTGCCGGACTTTGCGGCGCCCCGTGCCGGCCCGCGTCACGATCAGTCTCTTACTTCATTGGCCGATTTGCGCAATAGCTGATGCAGGCGCGCGCGCGCGTCCGGCATCGCCAATTCGCGCGGCTGCCAGACGCGTGTCGCCAGGAAATATTCTGTCAACGCCAGGCCATTCAATACATCCTGCCGCGTCACTGCACCGGTCCGCCCCCGGCGCAAGAACGATGGTAGCGGCAGCAGACGGTCGGCGTAGGGCTCACCGGCCAGGCGCGAAACGGCGCAACCGGATTTCGGCGACACGTAGATAAGGTCATCGCTCGTCCCGGTGGCGGCGCATTGGGACAAGTCCAGGCCATAGCCGAGTTCCTCCAACAGCGCGAGTTCCCACCTTACATAGAGCGCCGGCCAAACATCGACATCGTCAAGATAGCCGAGCACAAACAGCGAGACCTCGAACAAACTCGCATGCGGATCACGTTCCGGCAGCAGCCGGGCCAAAGCTGCAATCGATGTCAGAAGGGCCAGACGCGCGGGCTCATGCATCGCTTCGGCAGCGTAGCCCCGCCGCAACTCCAATGTGTAATGGCCGAGCTGATCAGCAAGCCGCGCTTTCCAGGTCGCCTCGATATGATTGCCGATCTGCAGGACCGGTCTCATTGCGCGTGAGCGGCCGCCGTGGACAAGTCCAACGTGGCGGCCATAGTCCCGCGTGAAGAGTTCGACAATTGACGCCGTCTCGCCGTGCGGACGCACCGACAATATCAAGGCTTCATCCGACCATTCCATACCGTTGATCTTAGCGGCTCGGACGCAGCAATCCTAGAATGTCCGGGACAAGACGGATGCGGCGCCTAATTGCCGGGAAAATCCAGTCCAAGAACGCGATACCGTTCCGGATCATCGGACCAATTGCTGCGTACTTTGACAAAGAGGAATAGATGCACGGGCTTGCCCAGAATCTCCGCCAACTCCGCGCGCGCTTCCAAGGAAATCGCCTTGATCGACTGGCCGCCTTTGCCCACCACGATCTTCTTCTGACTGTCGTGCTCGACAAAGATCGTTTGTTCAATGCGCGCGGACTTGTTCTTCAGGGTCTTCCAATCACTGGTCTCGACCGTAATCGCGTAGGGCAATTCCTGGTGGAGGCGATCATAGATCTTTTCTCGTGTGATCTCGGCCGCCAGCAACCGCATCGGCAAATCCGAAACATCGTCCTCGGGGAAATGCCAGGGCCCTTCCGGCACTTTGTCCGCAAGAGTTGACAACAATTCATCAACTCCATTGCCGGTTAGCGCCGATAGCAGAAACACTTGATCGAAGGCGACCGCCTGCGAAATCTGATCGACCATCGGCAGCAGCTCGGCCTTGTCAGCCAGACGATCGACCTTATTGAGAACAAGGTACTTTGGCTTGGCGATGTCGGCGAGGCGTTCGGCGATCCGGTTGAAGTCTTCATCAGCACCCTTGGCCGCATCGATGAGGACAACGATGATGTCGGCATCCGCCACACCGTTCCAAGCCGCGCTCACCATGGCCCGGTCCAACCGACGTTTCGGTTGGAAGATCCCGGGCGTGTCAATCAGAACAATCTGGCTGCCGCCTGAGATCGCAATGCCGCGAATCGACATTCGCGTCGTCTGCACCTTGCGACTGACGATCGTGACTTTCGAGCCGACGAGCTGATTGACCAGCGTTGACTTGCCCGCATTGGGGGCGCCAATGATCGCAACGAACCCGCACTTTCTGGCTGACGTTGTTGCGTCTGGTGACGTCGATGGCGTGTTGTCGTCAGTCATTTCTTTTTCTTCTTCTTGGGCCAAACGCCTTCGCGCACGAGCAGTTCGGTAGCAGCCGATTGTTGTGCGAGGCGCTTGGAGCTGCCAGTCCCGGTTGCCGGATCCTTGCCTACGATGCGGACCTCGGCAACGAAGTCGGGGTCGTGGTCCGGTCCACTGCGCGAGACCTCGACGTAGCGCGGCAGCGACAGACCGTTGCCCTGTGCCCATTCCTGCAGCGCTGACTTTGCATCAACCGTCGTGGTCCCGATGGCGGAGAGATGACTGTGCCAGATCCGCCGCACGACATCACGCGCAGTCTCATAACCTGCTTCCAAGAAGACAGCGCCCAATACGGCCTCGGCAGCATCGGCCAGTATCGTATCCTTCTCGCGCCCGCCGCTTGTTGCCTCACTCTCCGAGAGGATGAGATGACGGCCAAGGTCAATCTCCCGTGCGACCTGGGCACAGGCTGCGCCGCAGACGAGCCGATTGAACCGGCGGGCAAGGTCGCCTTCGCGGACAGTCGGCAATGAAATGTGGAGAAGTTCAGATATGACCAAACCAAGGACCCGGTCGCCAAGGAACTCAAGCCGCTCGTTGTCCTCTTGTCCGCTGCGGTTCGAGCGCACACTGGCGTGCGTCAGAGCACGCTTGAGGATCTTTCGATCTTTGAACCGGTATCCCAAGAACTCTTCAAGTTCGCCATATTTACGTGGACGAGCCAAGGCTTACCGTACGAGGTCGAAGAATCTTACCCATCGAATTCCGGTTGGCCAGGTCCACGGCATCAATAGACGGAAGTTGCCGCCGACGCCGGAATCTGCCGAAAAGAAAATGATCTCCGCGCGACCGACGAAATTGCGAAATGGTACGAAGCCGACGCCCCACTGCGCGCGGCTGTCGGTGGAGTTGTCTCGATTGTCGCCCATCATGAAATAGTGGCCAGCCGGCACGCGGAACACGGCCGTATTGTCAAATGGTCCGTTCACTTCCTCGTCGAGAACCCGATAGGTCACTCCATTGGGCAGAGTTTCCTCGTACTGCGGCACCCGTCGCCGCAGCCCGGTATCGCTGACAGTCGCGAAGTCGGCGATCCGCTTCTTTGGAATGGGCTTGCCATTGATATAGAGGCGGCCTTGCTGCATCTGCACCGTATCGCCCGGTAGCCCGATGACCCGCTTGATGTAGTCCGTCGAGTTGTCTCGCGGCAACTTGAAGACAGCGACGTCACCCCGCTTCGGCGTGGCCGACCATACGCGCTCGCTCAGGGGCATGGCGCCCCAAGGAAATGAGTAGCGGCTGTAGCCATAGGACAGCTTGGAGACAAAAAGATAATCTCCGACGAGCAATGTGCCCTTCATCGAACCGGACGGGATATTGAATGGCTGATAGAAAAATACGCGCACGATCATCGCAAGTATCAACGCCTGGATGATGACCTTGACGGTATCCCACCACCCGCTCTCGCCGGCGGTCTTGATATTGCTTCCTAGGCTCATTCAAGGACTCCTCAGTGCCCGGACCACGTGGCACCGAGCCTCGGCGCTGATGGCTATCGTGTCCTCGCTATAGCTTGTCAACGCCGCCGGCGCAATCGCGCCATTGATACCGCATAGGTACCGCATATTGTGCCGTCAGCAAGGCTGAAACCGTGTGCAAACCGAACTTGGCGTCGCCTTCCGCATGTTTGAAACTCAACGATAGTCAATTGGAATTGCTGATATAATGACAATCGCCTGAGCCCACGGAAAGTCGTCCGTCAGTGTTAGATTGATCTGCGCGTCATGGTGCTTCGGCAACATCTCGGCAAGCCGCGCCGCGGCTCCCCCGGACAATGCCAGTGTCGGTTGGCCGGTCGCCATATTGACCACGCCCATATCGCGCCAGAAGACGCCGCGCCTGAAACCCGTACCCAGCGCTTTGGAGCAGGCCTCCTTTGCAGCAAACCGTTTTGCAAATGAGGCGGCACGCTGCACTTTGCGCTCGGATCTGGCGCGCTCGATCTCAGTATAAACCCTATGCGTAAACCGATCTCCAAATCGATCGAGCGTGCGCTCGATACGACGGATATCGATCATGTCATTGCCAATTCCTATAATCATTCAACTGACATTTCTAGGCCTGCGCACAAGGCCGGCTCTTAGCCCGTCCGCTGATCAAGGACATTATGCCGGGCATTGTCCATCACGGCACGCATCCTTTGTACGGCAGAATGGAGCCCAGAAAAAATCGCTTCGCCGACCAGGAAGTGGCCGATGTTCAATTCAACAATAACGTCGATTTCTGCGATTGCCGGGACAGTCGCATATGTCAAACCGTGACCTGCGTGGACTTCCAATCCCGCCTCCATCGCATGCCGTGCCGCTGTCGTGATGCGATCAATTTCAATCTGGACAGCTGCGGCTTCGTTCGCGAGCGCCAATTCGCAATATCGCCCCGTATGAATTTCCACAACGTCGGCTTCCAAACGCGCCGCAGCGTCTATCTGCTTTCGGTCAGGTTCGATGAACATCGACACGCGAGAACCGACGCCCCGGAGTTCCGAGACGTAGCGTTTGAGTTCGTTCGAGCCGGCGACGACATCAAGCCCGCCCTCGGTCGTGCGCTCTTCGCGCCGTTCCGGAACCAGGCAGCAGGCATGGGGCAGATGCGCGATTGCGATCGCCAGCATCTCTTCCGTCGCCGCCATCTCGAAATTGAGTGGTCGCGTCAGCTGCTCTTTCAATCGGCTGATGTCATCATCCGAAATATGTCGGCGGTCTTCACGAAGATGCGCGGTGATGCCATCGGCGCCGGCATCGATGGCAATGTGAGCGGCGCGGAGCGGGTCCGGATGCGTGCCACCACGTGCATTCCGGATGGTGGCGACATGATCAATGTTGACGCCAAGGCGCAAGAACGATGATGGGGATTGATTCATGCGTCACATTCCTTCGACCGTCAGTGTCCTTCGACCAGGTGTCGGCGGCGCGAACCTTGACGGGTCTGCGCGGCCAGAGCCTCCCAGGACTTACATGTCGCAAACGGCGACTAAGTGCAATGCCTTGCCGTGATTGACCTTTCCAACGGTCGTCTATTCAAAGTTGCGCTCGACTTTGCTGACCACGGACCGCGATTTCAGGCCATTGATGATCCGATTGAGGTGCTCCAGATCCCATACTTCAACCTCGATTAGCATTTCCGTAAAGTCTGCGGCGCGCCGGGCCATGCGCAGATTATCAATATTACCGTCCGCCTCACCGATGACTTCGGCAATCTGCGCCAACGTACCGGGCTCATTGACCGCGGTTACGCTCAGGCGCGAGGGGAAACGGTCAGGCTTTTGCGGATCGATATCCCAGGTCACGTCAACCCAGTCCGCGCTTTCATATTGGCGGAGTTTTGGCGAATGGATTTGGAAGATTTTGATCCCTTCGTTGGGAACCATCACGCCAACGATGCGATCGCCCGGCACGGCGCCGCCTTCCGGGAAAGTCACCGGAAGGTCCCCCTTTAAGCCGCGTATTGGCACGCTTCTGCTGATATTTCGGCCAATTTGCTGCTGCGTTCCCGGCAGATAGAACTTCAATCCCATAACGCGTGAGAGATTGAACCAACCATCCTGATCCTGGCCATGGTCGTGACGATTGCGCGGTCGACGCCTGGGTGTCTCGAGAGATTC
>JBPCWB010000734.1:0-12747 GCA_051009955.1 Hyphomicrobiaceae bacterium
ACGGTGCCATGTTCCAGGCCTACGAGATCATTCTGCAAACTACTGATTTTTTTGGCGTCTGGGCACCTTGGATCGCATCGGGTGGAAAGATTGGTCAGGCGCCGGGCTACGTTGTCAAACGGCCGAAATCACGGTGCAAGAAAGGCGGCTTGGGCTACGTTTGCGTATATCAGGCAACGCTCTGCAAGCGCTGAGCATGCCCACCGGGGCCCGCGTCGGTAATTGGCCTGGCATGATCCAGGCCATTCACCGCGCGTTGACCAATGCACAACAAGTTGAAACGCGTCGCGTGAGAACTTGCTAGACTATCAGCAACACTGCGCGATGGCGCGTTGGCTAGATCATCGTGAGTTATGTTGCAACCGCCGCCGCGGTTCCAGCAACAAGCAGGTTGTTCTAGGGTTTGAAGTAGGAGAAGCGTTGTGATGAAGTGGGTAGTTGCCGGCGTATTCGCCGCGGCGTTTGCATTGTCCGGTACGGTCGCCAGCGACAGCAGTTTTGCGGGCGGCTGGAAGAAGCGAGGATCCAGCGCCACCGGTGGTGGGCATCGTTCGTCGCGTCACTATCGGCGCGGCCCCAAGGTTCGCGGTTTCGTCAAACGCCGCGGCGGTTATTCCTATTCAATCGATGACACGATCAACACCTACCGTGACAGTCGCACGCTCAATGGTGGCGCGAACTCTTACCGCTTCGAACTCTACACGCGTCAGACGCCATCCGGACCGTTTGATCACGGCTTCTTTTTCGATTCCGGCATGGGTCTGCATGGTGGAGATTCACCCTACCTGAACTGATCTTCGCTTCCGTTTGCGGGCAAGAGGTGTCCGGGCCAACTGAGGCGATCCTCGGTGGGTCGGAACGGTCGTGCGTCTTGCGTCAGGCGAGAATATTGCTGCGACGCGCGGGCGGGTGAGCGCCACTGCCACGCCTTTCCACCAAATCCACAACTGCGTCACTGAGAACTGGCTTTGCCGGGGCAAAGGAGTCTATAGGGTTTGCAGCATTAACCATGTAGTAAAGCAGGCAAGTTCTCATGCGACCTTATCTTTTTGCTGCACTCATCATGTGCCTCGCCGTCTTCCCGATAGCGAACCCGGCCTCAGCCGCGTGTCAGAAACTCGGTTTCGAAGTCAATGACTATGGTAAGATTGGCCCGACCAACGACGCTAAGAAACTGTTGGACAAATACATCGCTGAGTGGACCAAGAAGCACGGCATCAAGAAGTACCGCACGGGCAAGAAAACTGTGACGTGCGAGCTGTTTTTGGATTTTGGATTCTTCGACGAGTACACCTGTAAGGCCGTTGCAACGTTTTGCTGGAAGGGTCCGCAGGTCAAGACCATCCGTAACTGACGATCAACCGGATGCTGGTGACGATGTCCGTCGCAATCGGCTGATCAGCTGGTTGCTTCCCGACAGCCCTGCAGCTTTTCCCCGAGGCTGGTCCGGTCGAAGGGCTTCAGGATGTAGTCATCGGCGCCCGCATCGATGCATCGTGAGATGTCGGCAGGGTCGAAATCGGTCGTGGCGAATAGAACGAACGGCTTTGCGCCGCGATGTGTGCGGGCAAGGACGTTGAGAAACTCCTGCGCGCCCATGACCGGCATATCCCTATCCAGCAGAATGATATCCGGTGCCTGCTTCTGGCACATTTCCAATGCCTGCTGACCGTCTTCGGCTTCTTCAACGCCATAGCCCATGCTGGTGAGCAGGCATTTCGCCACCTTGCGGATGATCGGTGAGTCATCGACGACGAGGCACTGCTTCATGAGATCCTCTGGCCATTGCATTGGCTACACAGTGCCACGGCCGGCTGCCTGGTGATTATCAGCCTGGGACTATGGCAACGAATATTTAAGAAGCAGTTGATAGCCGGCGCAATCTGATACGTGACGTCGCTGCGATTGAAGAAAATGCAACCGCCGCCAAGATGCTGATGAGGTGATCGGGTTGAAGCGATCCCGGTCAGATCGCTTTGCGAGCGCTGAGTATGACGTCGTTGCCGTCATGCTCAAAGGCAATCGCAATATCGGTTTCCGATGCGAGGCGCCAAGTGTAGTAGGCGTGTATCGACAATGCATCGATCTCAATGTCGGTGGATCCGCTGACGAACTCGGACAAATACTGCGGCAGTCGGGCTCCGCGCCCGCTGCATCGCAAAACAAAAGAGAGTTCAGGCGAACCGGTAGAAATATCGACGGTGATATCGCCGCCGCGTGGCAAGGCCGTGATCGCGCAGGCGATCAGGTTGAGCAGAAGCTTGACCTGGTTCTTCGGCAGCATCGCCGCGACGCCGTTCCAGTGCAGCTTGTGCTTACCTTCGCCAACCAACCCTTGAGAGATCTGACGAGCCGTCTCGAGTTCGATTTCCGCCCCTGCCGACCCCGCCGCGCCAAAAGCGAAGCGGGCGAACTGAAGCCGCGCCGATGCCTGCTCGGTGACGTTGCGAATGACGTCTAGAGCGTAGGATTGGGAGGCCGCGTCATCATCGTCGTTGAGAATCTCCAGTCCGTTGTATATCGCTCCAACAGGTCCAATGACGTCATGGCAGATTTTGCTGGAGATCAGGGCAGCAAGTTCGAGATCGGACGGTTGGACGTGATTGGACATCGTAACCCCTGGCCGGATGGAGATTTTGAGAAGAACTGCACCTGGATCAAGGCAATTACGCGATCCAACGGGGCTATGCAGTACGAAGCTTACAGTCTTGCTATACGTCACATACCTGATTTGCCACGCCTAGAGAAAGCTAGCCCGGTCCGATTGGCGCGAATTATTCTCGGATCGTGTCTTGCTTGCTTCATTTGTTTATTCGTCGGCCCCGTTCGGCGACAACGGCCTGCCTGTGACGGACGATTTGTGAGGGACATCGAACCATCATGCTAAGTGATCGAGAGCATCGCGACCTTGCCCAAGCCCTACTGCCCGTTACCCTTCAGGCCGGCGCCGTCGAAATGAAGTATTTTCGCACCGGTGTCGATGTGGCGACCAAGGTCGACCAGACCCCGGTTACGATTGCCGATCAGGAAGCTGAGGCATTGATCGCCTCAGCTCTGCAAGACATTCGGCCAGACATTCCCATCGTGGGCGAAGAGGCAGCAAGTGCCGGGGCCTTGCCGCCGTCATCGAGCACGTATTTCCTGGTCGATCCCTTGGACGGCACACGCGACTTTATTGCGGGTCGCGAAGAATTCACGGTCAATATCGCACTGGTTGTCGCCGGTCAGCCGGTGTTGGGGGTCGTGTACCAGCCACCGACCGGCCGTCTATTTATGACTGTGGCGTCCGACCAGGCCTTGGAGGCCATCGTGCCAGTTGATGAAAACATCTCATCGCTGGACCAGATCACCGCGTCGCGCATTGCAACGGTTGCCGCCGACCAGGACAACATCCGGGTCGCGGTCAGCCGCAGCCATCGTTCGGCGAAACTCGATGCCAAACTTGACCAGCTCAACTTCAGCCAGCGTCTGAAATCAGGATCGTCGATCAAATTCTGCCTAGTGGCGCGCGGTGACGCCGATGTGTATCCAAGACTGACGTCCATTAGTGAGTGGGATACCGCTGCGGGGCACGCCATTGTTACGTCCGCGGGCGGCGCCGTAGTCGGATTGGATGGCCAACCTCTGGCTTACGCCAATGTCGAAGGTGGGTATCGCGTCGCGCCCTTTGTGGTCTGGGGCGAGCCTGACCTGGCGAAGATCTACTCATTTGCCTAAAAATTGTGGCGCCAGATCTCTAGTGGGTTGAAATAGCGGGAAAATCGACTCAATCGAACACCAATGTGTCCCGCCACAGCCACACTTTGGTAACACTTTCTTATGATGGTTGCCGGAAAGTTACCAGTGCCGACTATGCGTGGTCTTTTCATTGAACCTCGAAGGATTGGTCGCATGCGAAAACCGTTTCAGGCTGCCGCACTGACCGCATTGTTAGTGGGAATGTCTGTCTCTGCCCCAGTGGCGAGTGCGCAGGAGCGCCTGCCCTGGGAGAGGCAACCGCCGCCGCAAACATATCCTGATCCCGGCGCTTCAGAACAGCGCTATGCCAACCAGTACGATCAGCGCGTTCCTGACAGCTATGCGCCAGGACAATCCTACGAGCCTTCGCGCCAGCCGCCGCCGTACCAGCGACCGCCTCCAAATGGCGCCAGACGCTACGAACCGCGGCAGTATGATTCGGCGCCAAGGGTTGACACTGCGCCGGAGTATGCCCCGCGGCGCTATCAGGATGACTATCGTCGTGCGGAGCCCTACGCGCCGGATCGCTATCGTCGGGATGACTACGAGGGCCCTGTTGGGCGGGACCGGCATACCTACTCACAGTCGGAAATCGTCAATGCCGGTCACAGTTTTTTCGGCTCCTTGAGCAAGGGGCTGGCGAAAGCCGTCGAGTATGTCTTTCGTAGTCAGGGCCGGCCGACCGGCTATATCCTCGGTGAGGACGCCGGCGGTGCATTCATTGCCGGGCTGAGGTATGGCGAGGGCCGCCTCCATACCAAGTTCGGCGCGAGCCGCAAGGTTTATTGGCAGGGCCCGTCAATAGGTTACGACTTTGGCGGCGAAGGCACCCGAACCATGGTTCTGGTCTACGGCCTTTACCGGCCGCACGATATCTTTCGACGGTTTGGCGGGGTTCAAGGCTCAGCCTACCTCATTGGCGGTGCCAGCGTGCAGTTGCTGACCAACGGCCCCGTCACGCTCGCACCGATCCGAACGGGTGTCGGACTGCGGCTTGGCGGCAATGTCGGCTATCTGAAGTATACGCCTAGACCGACCTGGAACCCATTCTGATCACCGATCCCCGGTTCCAATGCGACGACGATTGCAGCCAGCGCCCGGTCGAAGATCGGTTGCTGGTGTGTGCTGACGATCCACGGTCTCCTGTCGCTCGGTGGGGGCATTGCATTGGCATTGGCGCAAATTCGGCTTATGACCTTGTTTACCTCATATATGGGGGGTGCATGCGGTGGGGCGTATGCATAAGGTAGGGATGCTCGCGTAAGGCAGAACGCATGTAGGCGACGGAGCCAGGGCGCGAAGCAGGAGAATTGATAAGGTCCTGTTCCGCGGGACGGGATGAATTAGAGGTCCGGTCGGGGTGTTCACGATCCAATCGATCATGCTCATTGCACTGGGCTTTTTGTTGGCCATGCTATTGGGTTTCGTGGTTGCACCGGCGTATTGGGCTCGCGCCGTCCGGCTCACAACCGAACGCCTGCGCCGATCAATTCCCATGACCGAAGCTGAGCTGCGCGCCGACAAGGATCGACTGCGCGCCCAACATGCCATTCGCGTGCATCAGCTTGAGACACGCGTTGATACGGCCCGGACGTCTGCTGCACGGCAGATCATAGAGATTAATCGTCGCGACGGCGTCGTGCGCGGGCTGGAGAATGAAGTCCAGCAACTCAACGCGACAATTGAGGCGAGCGAGAACGCGAGGCGTGTCCTCGAGCAGACGATCATGGATCGCGTACCGCGTGTCGAAGCGCGGCTCTCTGAAGCGCGAAATCTGCTGTTTCAGCGCGACCGTGACATGGCAGCATTGCAGGCCGATACCAGTAAGACCTATCGGGCCTTGGATGAGGCGATGCAGATCAATGCGCAGCAGCGTGCCGAGATCGACCGCTTGAAGAGTGCCATCGCGACCCGAAGCTCGCGGAGCACGGCGGCAACGGCGGCGCATCAGGAGGATGACACGGCCCTGCGCTCGGAGCTTGAGGCCCTGCGGACCAGAACGCGTGACCAGGCATCGCTCATCGCAAAGCTTCAGGAGGTGATCGCCGAGAGCCGCCCGACGAAAGAGCATCTCGACGATCAGCTCAAAGAGAACTCTGCAGAAACGGCGGCCGAGGTCGAGCAGCTGGAGAGCGGTATTCGCCATGCCCAGGATATCCTTGAGTCGCTGGAGGAACATCGCCCGGAAGCTATTTCGGCCAATGCTGAGGCACTGCGGCGGCTGAACGAGCAGAACGAGGAAAAAGCAGCCGAAATCGAGAAGCTGCGCGCGAGCCTCAAAGTTTATGAAGAACCTGATGGCAAGTCGCGGCCGTTGCTCGACAGCAGACTGGCGCTGAAGTCGCGGGTTGCGGCACTGGAGAAGGAAACGGCGACACAAACCGATACGATTAAGAAACTGCGAGCCGAGATGGCAGCAGCCAATGACCGCAATGCACGACAGGCCGCGCACCATATGAACGAGATGCGCAAACTGGGCGCAGGCACCCGTCCCCTCGCGGTTGCCGAGAATGCCGTAGCGGCCGCATCGAAACCCGAAATTGCCTCAAGCCTCGCAGACCGCATCACCAAGGTTGTTCCGTCAGCCTCCGTTGAGCTTGCCCGCACTCCGGTCAAGAACGGCGGCGCAGCGAGCCCGCCGAGCTCAGCTGCCGGCAAGCCAATCGACGGCAAGCTAAGCGACGGCAAGACCGAAAAAGAGGATAAGCCATTGTTGCGTGACACCGCCAAAAAGGCAGCGCCCGAACCTGCCACCGAGCCACAGAAGAGCGACAGTGACGCCAAAAACAGCGATGAAACACGTCCGGGATTGATGCAGCGTATTGCCGGCCTGGGCAAAACGTAGATATAATTCGATAGTGTGGGTTGTAGCGGGATTGCGGGTTCCCGTTATTGCGAGCGCAAGGCAGGCAGCACGATGGCCAGAAATGCGGACAACGACAACCTGACCCGCCTCACGATCAGTAGCGATTCCGCCGCTGTCGAGGATTGGATGGCGCCGGCCGAAGGCAACGCGGCCATCGCAATTACACCCGAGCATCGCCAAGACAGCGTTGTTGATGCAGATCAGCCGGACGACGACACGAATGAATTCGACCCGCTCGGCTCCTTGGCATTCGACTACCCTGACGAGCCGCTTGAGCGCACACCGCCTGCCGATGCGAGACGGGAAGAGCCACCGCCGATCGAGACCGCGCCGGCCGATGTGCCGCTGACACAGACGGCGTCGATTGCCACAGGAACAGCCCTGACAACGATTCCGCGCGATCCGTCGCGGCAGCAACTTGCGCCATACATGGTGACGGACGCCGTATCACTGGCCCGGCTGGGTCTATCACTGCCAAAACGTCCGGTGCCCCAGAGCGAGCCGGTAAGGCAGCTTGCGGAACAGCAGGTGCCGCCACCACCGCCGCTCCGTGTGGATCGTGGGCATGCGGATCAAGAGATCAGGGTGTCATCGCGCAACGCGCACCTCTTCAACCACCCACCGCCGGTGATGACGGATTCAACGGCACTGGATGGCGCGTTGCCCGGTTCCATAGCCTCGCGGCGATGGTCGATGTCTTCGGTTACGTCTCAGCCTGGTTTTGTGGTGGGTCTGATCTTGTCGGCGGCGGTCGGTGCCGGTTATTACACGTACCTGATTTAGAGCCTTTTCACTTCAGATAGGCCAAATTCCGCTTCTCTAGCGGAGCGTCGTCGTTCGGGGCATACGGAAATCGCCCGAGCTCAATTGAACAGCTTCAGTTGTTCGATGGGGAGCCAATGGCGAACTGACTGATCTGCCGGCCCGTTCGCAGGTCAAGGATCACCAGACCTGATTTTTCGCCGGCTTCATAATAGATTGCCAGCCGGTCACCATTCATCGTCATTTGGCTGACCCGCGCGCCATCTGGCAAAGAAATTTGTCCGGCAGGGACGATTGTGTTTACAGTCGCCGGCGCCGGATCATCAGAACTGGAAGCCAGGTAAATTACGCGTCCGATAATCACGGCTAAGCCGACAAAGATCATGACGCCCATCGCGACGACGGCGAATTTCAAGATCTTGACGTGGGTCTGGGACAGTAGCGCGGTAGGATCGTGGCTTGGCAGAGTGTCTTGGTCTGGCATGCATATGCTCCGGCCAACATGGCCATCCAGTCGATGAAAAGGCAGTGCACTAGATAATGCGAGAGCCAGCGGGTCAAGAGACGGTGATCGAACGGGTTGTGCCGCCGGAAAACAGTGGACTGCGTCTTGACCGGTTTGCGGCGATGGCCGTCGACGCCCTCAGTCGGCAGCGGATTCAGGCGCTGATCAAGGACGGTTGTGTGTCGCTCGATGAGCAGGTCTGCCGCCAGCCAAATCACAAACTGAAGGGCGGTGAGCGTGTCGAAATAGCTGTGCCGGCCGTCGCGGACTCAAGCGTTCTGCCGGAGGCACTGCCATTGGACGTCGTCTACGAAGATGACGATCTGATCGTCGTCGACAAGCCGGCGGGAATGGTCACGCATCCGGCTCCAGGTCATGAAGGGGGCACGCTGGTCAACGCCCTGCTGGCGCACGTCGGCGACGGCCTGGCCGGTATCGGCGGTGTCAAGCGCCCTGGCATCGTGCATCGGTTGGACAAGGACACGTCCGGCCTACTTGTGGTTGCCAAGTCTGACGTTGCCCATCAGGGCCTTTCCGGGCAGTTTGCGGCACACGGGGCCGATGGTCGGCTGGAGCGTTCTTATCGCGCGCTGGTCTGGGGCGTCCCGGAGCGGCCCCGCGGACGGATCACTGCTGCGTTGGGGAGGAGCCCCACCAATCGTCGAAAAGTGGCAGTTGTTTCGGACGAGCGCGGGCGCCACGCAGCAACAAATTTCAGGCTGCTGGAATCGTTTGCCGGCAACCGAGACGAGCCAGTTGCCTGCTTGTTGACGCTGACGCTGGAAACCGGCCGGACGCACCAAATCAGAGTGCACTTGGCGTCGATCGGTCATCCGATCATGGGTGACAAAGCCTATGGTGCCGGCTACAAGGCGAGCGCGGTGCACTTGTCTGAGCGCGCGCGCGACGCCCTCACGCTCCTCGACCGCCAGGCCCTGCATGCTGCGACACTACAATTCGAGCATCCACTTTCGGGCCGGAGGATGCAGTTCGAGAGCCCAATGCCCGGCGATATGGCGGCGCTGGTCGCTGCCTTGCGCATGCAAGACTGATGTCGTCAGACTGCGTCCACAGTACGAGAAGTCCAATAACGGATTGATCCAATTGGCTGTTTGTTACGTTCCATTCGTGTGCACGCAAACGAAATCCGGCCATCAATGCCCGTTCCCAAGGCCCGGTGGGCCAACTCATCGGACCAGATCGCAGACTCTCAAGATTCTGCGAGCGTTGGTGAAAAAAACAAAACATAAACGTCATTGGTATGGACAGGATTTAACTTATATTGCCAATCTATGGACAAGCTTATGTGTCAAATATGAGCACAAATAAAGAACATTTGGCTGCCAGGTCAATCGATGAGGTCGCCAAAGGAGGCCTAAGATGACGACACGAGCATTACCGACAATTGCCGAGGGTTCCGGCGGGCTCACCCGTTACCTCGAAGAAATCCGCCGTTTTCCGATGTTGGAGCCGGATCAGGAATACATGCTGGCCAAGCGCTGGCAGCAACATGAGGACGCTGACGCAGCGCAGCAGCTGGTGACGTCCCATTTGCGACTCGTCGCCAAGATCGCGATGGGCTACCGCGGCTATGGCCTGCCGATTGGCGAAGTCATCTCTGAGGGCAATGTCGGCCTGATGCAGGCCGTCAAACGGTTCGAGCCCGATAAGGGCTTCCGACTTGCGACTTACGCCATGTGGTGGATCCGGGCTTCGATACAGGAGTACATTCTCCGATCCTGGAGCCTTGTGAAGATGGGCACGACGGCTGCACAGAAGAAGCTGTTCTTCAACCTGCGGCGGACAAAGGGTCAGTTGCAGGCATTGGAAGAGGGCGACCTGAAGCCGGAGCACGTCAAAACCATCGCGACGAGGCTCGGCGTTTCAGAGCAAGACGTTGTCTCAATGAACCGCCGTCTCGGTGGAGACGCGTCGCTAAACGCGCCGTTGCGCGCCGACACGGAGACGGGCGAGTGGCAGGACTGGCTGGTCGATGATACGCCGGATCAGGAGCAGACCTATGCCGAGCAGCAGGAACTCGGCCAGCGCCGCGAATTCCTGCTCCAGGCCATGGACGATCTGAATGATCGCGAACGGCGGATCTTCGAGGCCAGGCGCCTCTCGGAAAGTCCTGTGACGCTTGAGGATCTGTCGAGCGAATTCAATGTCAGTCGCGAGCGGATTCGACAGATCGAAGTCCGTGCATTCGAAAAGGTCCAGAAGGCTGTACAGAAGGCAGCCAAAGCGGCCGGCATGGGCGCGGCAGCGGTCTAATTCGTCGGCTCAGTCTGACTGCAGATCGGCTTGCTTGCAGCGATTGGTGCTGTTGACTCGTCGCCGGGGGTTGCGATTCCCGGCGACGCAACGCCGATTTCCCAACAAATTCCGACTCGAATCGGCTATACTCAGAGCATGGCGAAATGAGCAGTTTCGTCATAGCGAACCTGGGATAGTCTGGGCTGTCCTGCGGATCGTGAGGGTGCAAGCGTCAGAGCTTACGGCGGTCAAGCCTTGAAGCATCTGAACTTTTGGCGATGCCATTCCGGGTTGTATCCCGGAAGACGTGCGGCGGCTAAGGATGAAACCGCCACTCATAGCGTCGTTCGCGCGTCGTGTGCGTCCGGCTCGTTTTTTCATCCTGAATCACCACATCAGCTCAATTCCCGACCAGGACGCAATGACCGGTCGCGCTTTTGCTCAGGGCGCGAGTGGGGGGACGTGTCGTCGTGGGGAGCCGTTCCGTTGGTGTCTTGCCAAGGCGGGCAGTTGATGCGGTATCTGAACGACGATGGAGTAGCTTATGCAGAAGCGCCGACATCAACAGTTCGAATTCGTGCCTGGTATACGCAGCAGCGATCAATCTGAGAGGCCGGCAGCCGAACGTCATTGGCTGGATCGTCTTCTCTGGCGCCTCAAACCCATCCATCCTCCCAGTAGGATCTAACGCAGCCCCCTGCCGAAGACCGAAAGCAATCAACGAATAAGTGGTCCATTCGGCCAGAAGTTTTGGAGCCGACCCGACGGGTCGGCTCTTTTTGTTTCGACGCGCTCTAACCGGTAAAGGGGAAGTGCGATGCGGGGTCGTAATGACGGCTCTGTCAGAGTGGCAGGCGCGACACATCCAGGAAGTAGTTGGCGACCGCCGTCGCGATTGAACCGGAGACCTTGTTTTGCCAGCTGCGGGATTTGAGCCGCCGTGCATCTCGGCGGTTCGAGACGTAGGCGAGTTCAATCAGAACAGCCGGCATCGTTGCCGTCTTGAGAACCTTGAAGGCGGCCGACCGATGTGGTCGGCTGCGCATGTCGGTCGACTGGCCCATGTGCTTGATCACTGTACGTGTGAAGCTGCGCGTCTGGCCGTCCGTCCACTCGACATCTCTTTGCGCAAGATCTGACAATATGCCTTGGACTGATCCCGCGTTCGAAGCCGTAGCCTTGATCGTTCGAATTTGATTGCGCGTCAGATGGGCGCTACGGGCTTCTCGCCGCTTTGCCGATTTCTTCAGGCGCTGCGCAACACGCTTGCGAAGTGAATAAATGGTAGCTCCGCGTGCGCCTGAGCGGCGGGCGTAGTCGGCGTGCACGGAAATGTACAGCGCTGCGTCGTGGCGTTCTGCAAACTTTCGGCGATTTCCAAGCGTCACGAAGACGTCTCTGTCTCGCGTCATCAAGACCTTGTAGCGCCCGGTGGCTTCGAGCTTGTCGCGTAGCAGCTGACTGACGGAGAGCACCGCATTCTTTTCCAATACGCCAAACTTCTTGGCTCCGGAGTCGTGACCCCCGTGACCAGGATCAATGACGATCACATACTTACCGTCACGCTTGCGCAGATGGCCCGGTTTATCGGCGCTGCGCGGTACCGGCGGCTGCAGCCACCCGGCGCCCAGACTGGCTGCCCGCATCTTGAAATCCGGACGCGACTCGACAGCGTTGCTCGCGCGCGCCGGAGCCAGATCGATCTGCAGGTCTGTACCGCCAGAAGGCGCGCGCGCAAGTCTTGTCGCTACGACCACGACAGGTGCCGCGACGCTGACGACAACCCTCGCCTTGCCGGGCGCCGAGATGCCGTGACGAACATCGGTGATCAGGTTTCCTGGTCCGCCATCGCGCGCATCCGGCAAGCGCATGCGCATTTTCGGGATTTCGATGACGACGCGGTTCGGATTGACAAGTGAGAAGACCTCGAACTTCGCCGAACGCTCAAGTTCGACAATCAATCGAGTTGCCTGATATTTCGGCCCCTGCGAGGTGTTCGCTCCGCCGGTCAGGCTTTGAAGCAATTCAGTCAGGCCGCCGCCGAGCGATTTCTGCTCGGCGTGCGCCATCGAGACGTGCGTCACGGCCAACGATAGACAGAAGATTAAAGTCGTGCAGAGCCGCCATGCCAAAGCTGGCAGCAAATCACGCGATAGCATGCAAATGACCCCCGTCTACGCATTACCGGTCGCTTTTCCTTGGGCCAGATACTGCTTGAGAAAAGCGGCCATTTTCCGAAGAAGCCAAGGTCTTGTTATGGAATACGTGTGGTTAAGGGTTGGTTAAGCTTGACCTGGTCGAATCGGTCGCCGGCGCTCAAAAAGCCGCATTAAATCTTGCAAAAACAGAAGGTTGAAAGTTTCCCGCCGGCAGCCTCAAATTGAGATGAGGCTGATGTGGCCGTCCACCAAGCACTCCCTAAGGACGCCCTGGTAGGAGGCGAAGGCGGAACTGTCTGCTCCAATTTCGCCATATTCGACCGCGTCTGCCTCGTTCAGGCGGCGGTAAACGATTGGTGCGCTGACTGGCGTAATCGCAGTCCCTTGCCGGCTGAGCGTCGTTATCAGCCCGCGCATTGTGTGGGTTTGATCGATCTGCGGCAGCAGGATCATGCGCATGG
>JBPCWB010000735.1:0-20747 GCA_051009955.1 Hyphomicrobiaceae bacterium
TGCGCTTGTGCCGTGGCCGCGATTGTCAATGACAGGGCCGCCGCGATCAGTCTCGCCGCGCGCCATCCGCGCAGGGACGTCATGCGAGCCATGCACGTCGCGTGCAAGGTCTTGATCCGCTGCCGCAGAACCTTGCCCAGATGGCGCATGACTTTCCCCCGGCTGATCCGGCAAGCCGCGCCGCCCACCCATCGCCGCCAAATCGGCGACTGAAACAGGCCGCGATCCATCGGCTCCAAGTCTCCCCCGAAAATTCTGATTGCGACATGATCGCCCATCACAGCGTGCCGCCTCGACCACGCGCGTTGCGCGCGCACATGTGACTGACCATCAAAACATCAGCATCATGATGATCTGGCGGCTGATTATTAAACAAGGCGATGTGCAGCAGACAATGCCGGGCAGACCGTTTCCGAGCGAAACCGGCTCCATGTTTCTCGGTGGCAACACGTATTCTTGAGCCGAACAAAACCTCTGATTGAATCTTTCACACCAAGGTTTTGAGACGTTGGACCTGCGTTGGAAAAACGGTTGACGCGACGAGCAATGATGCCGTTGCGAGGACGGAGTCTTCAGCGCCACAACAAGAGCGCCAGAATTCCGGCGGTGACCAGGATGATACCGGCAATCTCGGATTTCGTGCTTCGCTCGCCGAAGGCGAGATAGGATGCTGCGAACGTGAAGATCAGTTCGACCTGTCCAAGGGCCCGCACGTAGGCGGCGTTCTGCAGCGTCATGGCGGTAATCCAGCCGACCGAGCCGAGCATGCCGACAAGCCCGACCAAGCTGGTCATTTTCCATGACCGCAGCACCTCCATCACCTGGCCGGGTTCGCGCACCTGCATATAGATCGCCATGACGATCGTCTGGAACACGGTCACAAAGGCCAGCGTGGTCGCGGCGCGAATGATGAAATCGCCGCCGTCAAGGCCCAGCGATGCCGCCCGGTAACCGATCACCGAAACGGCGAAGAATGCGCCGGAAGCGATGCCGATCAAAGCCGTCTTGTCGAACCAGTTCGCCAGTAGCGCGCGTGTCGTGAGTGCCGACTTGGTCATGGAGATCATCATCACACCCACCAGACTGACGATGATCGCGATCCAGATCGGCGTGCTGATGACCTCGCCGAGAACGATCGCGCCGAAGACGGCCGTCTGTATGGTCTCGGTTTTGGAGAACGTCGTCCCGACCGCGAAGTTCCGGAACGAGAAGGTATAGACCAGCGTCGCGGTTGCCAGAATCTGACCGATGGCACCGATCAAGCCGAAAATCACGAACTTTGTCGTGATCCCCGGCAGGTCGTAGCCAAAGAAAGTGATCAAACCGACCAGATACAGAACGGCCAGCGGCGCGGCGTAGGCAAACCGCGAGAACGTTGCGCCCGTGGTCGACAGGCGGCCCTTGAGATATTTCTGCAGTGACGAGCGCACGTTCTGCATGAACGCAGCAAAGATCGTGATCGGAATCCAAAGTTCCACGCACATCCCCCATGGGCGGTCGATGTTGGTTGTCGGCGGGCGTCAGTATAGGTCGGCGCCGAAATTGCGTGCCGTGTCGAATTCCGCGGACAGGCGTCCCGTCGGCTCGGTCGCCCAGCCGCCCTCGCGCGGCAGATAAACGCCTGAGCCGGCCTGCGCATGGCAGGCGCCATCATCGACGATCACATCACCGCGCCGCAGCACCGTTACCGGCCAGCCGGTCAGCGTCCGCCCGGCGAAGGGCGTATAGCCCGTCTTATCGTGCACGAGCTCATCGGACAACGTGACTGTCTTGTTCGGGTCCCAGATGGCGATGTCCGCGTCGGAGCCAATCGCAATGGTGCCTTTGCGCGGTGCAAGGCCGTAGATGCGCGCAGGTTCCGTGGCCGTCCACTTGACGAACGCGTTGATGCCGTATCGTCCACGGCTCACCATGGCGTCGAACAGCATCGGCAGGCGCGTTTCGAGACCCGGCATGCCGTTTGGCACCTCCTTGAAGCTCGGGTCAGGGCCGGCGACGAGCTTGCCGGTCTCATCAAAGGCGAACGGCGCATGGTCGGAGGTCACGATCTGGAGATCGCCGAGATCCAGTGCCTGCCATAGCGCCTCCTGATCGGCCTTGGTTCTGAGCGGCGGGCTGCACACCCACTTCGCGCCGAGATTGCCCGGCTTGTCGATGTCCTCTGCCGTCAGGAACAGATATTGCGTGCAGGTCTCCGCAAAAACCTTCGCACCGCGGCCGCGCGCCTCGCGGATAACGCGGGCACCTTCGCCGGTGGCCACGTGATAGATGATAATCGGCTGATCGATCAGCTCAGCGCAGGCGATCAGCCGCTGAAAGGCTTCCGGTTCGGACGCCCGCGGGTGTGAGATGGCGTGGAACTTGTGATCGGTATAGCCGCGCTCGACCAGCCGTTTGCCCATCCAGCTGATCATGCCGTGGTTCTCGGCATGGACCGCGACAAGCGCCTTGAGTTCTCGCGCCTTGAGCAGGATATCGAGCAGCGCTTCGTCGCCGACATTCATCAGATCATACGTCATGAACACCTTGATGGACGCATTGCCGGCTTTGACGAGCGCCGGCAGCTCTTCATGGAGAACCGTTGCCGTTGGATCGGTGACCAGGAGATGAAAGCTGTAGTCGATCACGGCGCCCTTGGCGGCCAGCGCACTGTAGTCCTGAACGACCTTGGCCAGACTGTCGCCGCGGTGCTGACAGGCAAACGAGATGACGGATGTCGTACCGCCGTGAGCGGCTGATTTCGTCGCCGATTCAAACGTGTCGGCATTCATGATGCCGCTCGAGGAGAGCTGTTCGATATGGGCGTGGGTGTCGACGCCACCTGGGAGAACGTATTTGCCCGTCGCATCGATCTCGTTGTCGGCGGAGCCAAGCCCATGGCCCACGGCAGCGATAGAACCGTCCGAAATCGCCACGTCCGCCTGCATGGTATCGACGGCGGTTGCGACGGTTCCGCCGCGGATAATGGTGTCAAAGGCCATGCGAAGCTCCGTATTTGTCGCCGTGCTGACGAAGCTCGGCGATTGCGATGGACAGCGGGCGGGTTCCTGCGCTTGAGTATGGCATAGATTTCAACAGACCGTCGTCCGAGGCAAGTCAATGCGCAAGCAGATTCACGTTATCAATCCGAATTCGAATGAAGCCGTGACCGCCGGAATTGCCGCAGCCTTGGAAAAACTGCAGTTCGGCGACGGTCCGTCGATCAAGTGTTCGACGCTGGCCGAGGGACCTTTTGGTGTTGAGACGCAGGCCGACGCCGACTCTGTCACGATGCCGCTGCGCCGGTTGGTCGAAGGCGACAATGAGAGCGACGCCTTCGTCATCGCCTGCTATTCCGACCCCGGCCTCCACGTGTGCCGTGAGGGAACCGATCGTCCGGTCTTCGGTATTGCCGAATGCGGTCTCCTGACCGCGCTGGCACGGGGCGACCGATTTGGCGTGCTGGCGATTGCGCAGCGTTCGATTCGACGCCACGTCCGGTACCTGCGCCAGATGGGACTAATGGACCGCATGGCAGCCGAACGGCCGTTGGATATGACCGTGGCGGAAACGGCGTCAGGTGAAGGGACACTGGCCAAGATGACGGCGGTCGGTTCAGAACTGCGCGATGCAGACGGTGCCGATGTCATCATCATGGGGTGCGCCGGAATGGCCCGCCATCGCAAGGCGTTGGAGGATACCTTGGGTATTCCGGTGATCGACCCGACACAGGCCGCTGTCGCGATGGCGATCGGCACCGTTGCCTTGAATTGATATGGCGCCGCGTGTTCAGGGCGGAGTTGTCGGCGCCCGAGCTATTATGAAACCGGTGTTCTCGAGAAAGGCGTGAGATGGGCGAACCCTTCGTGTTGGTCGAGTCGTCCGATGGTATTGGCCATATCAGGTTCAACCGACCGCAACAGTTGAACGCGTTCAACAATGAGCTGATGCAGCAGTCGATCGCCGCAGTTGATCAACTGAATGCCGATCCCGACATTCGGGCAATTCTGGTTTCCGGCAGCGGCCGGGCCTTTTCGGCGGGATTTGATCTCAAGGCCGCCGCAGAAAGGCAATTGAACAGCCACGCCGAATGGCGGGTGCAACTCGAATTGCAGTTCGACTTCATCATGCGGTTCTGGGACTCCGAGGCGCCCACGATTGCGGTCGTCCACGGCTACTGCCTGGCTGGCGCGCTCGAGGTCTCTCTGGCCTGTGATCTGACCGTCGCCGCGTCGGGCACGTTTTTTGGAGAACCGGAGGTTCGTTTCGGTTCAGGCGCGGTTGCCATGCTGTTTCCCTGGGTGACCGGGCCGAAGCAGGCGAAGGAGCTGATGCTGACCGGTGACGACAGAATATCGGCAGAACGCGCATTGCAGATGGGCATTGTCAATCGGGTGGTCGCACCCGAAAACGCGCTGGCGGAAGGTAACCGTATCGCGCGCAACATTGCCCGCTCGGCATCGACAGCCGTGCGCAAGAGCAAGCAGGCGATCAATCGCAGCTACGATATCATGGGCTTGCGCAATGCGCTGGCCATGGGGCTGGATATCGACACCGACATCAATGCGACGCCGACGTGGGAAAAGCAAGAGTTTTCGCGCATTCGCAAAGAGCAGGGCGTCAAGGCAGCCATTGCCTGGCGCGACGCGCGGTTCGCACGTGAGGGTAACGACTAACGGAAGGTTCGTCGCTTCACCGCTGACGCCGGGCTCGTCATCCTTCTCGACGACCCTATGACATTTTGTCGAACACCTTCCGGGCAAGCCCGAGGCACTGCTCGAAGCCCCGCAGATCGGTAAGCTCGGTGCCCGGTTCGGCATCATTGCGCACGACGTCACAGTCAAAATTCTGCAGCGCCGCGCCAATCATCAGGTTCTCGAACATGTCGAAGTTCTCGATATCGGTGCCAGCCGTATAGGGGTCGATGGCGTCCGGCCCGAGAGTTTCGTTGTAGCGTTCCGTGCGTTCGCGGAGCAGCGCCGTCAAATTGGTATAGCCGAAAACAGGCTTTCCGAGACCGCGCATGAATCCGATCTCATAGCCGGTGCCGATGTCCATGCTGACACTGCGGAACGGCGTGCAGTTGGCAATGACACAATCTGCGCCACGCATCATCGCCTCGTTTTCCTCGCTGATTCGGCGGCCCTGGGCTTGCAGGGGCAGATCCTGCAGGTCGTTGATCTCGGCATCGAATGGAAAAACGCCAACAAAACCATAACGGCCGCACAGCGCCTTTTTTTCGGTCGCGATCGCATGGACTTCGGCGAGAAACACTTCCGGACCGGCCAGATAGATTTTGGGTTGGGTCATAGCGTCGTTCTTTAATTCAGCGCCTGCGCTTCTTGAACTCACGAAAGTCAAATGTATTGGGGCGAGACAGCGGATCCTCACCCTCTGCGAAAATCATGTGCTTCAGAACTTTTTGCGTCCCGGTGACCGGCAGCGAGTCGACAAAGGCAATCCAGCCCGGCGCCTTGTAGTAGGCGAGATTGTCATAGCAATGATCGAAGCAGGCGCGCGCCTGCTCAGTGTTCGGTGCGCCCTTCTTCAGAACGATGCAGGCCAGCACTTCCTCGTCGCGGAGCGGATCTTCAATCGCCAGGACCGCAACCTGGGCCACGCGATCCAATCCCTGCAGGCAGGCTTCGATTTCGGCCGCGGCAATGTTTTCACCCGACCGGCGAATAATGTTCTTCTTGCGATCGACAAAATACAGCATGCCGCTCTCGTCCTGACGGACCGTATCTCCGGTATGGAGCCAGCCGTTGCGCCAGGCTTCTGCCGTTGCCTCCGGCTGATTGAGATAGCCCGAAAACGCGCCCTTGCGCGGGCTTTCGGCCGAATGTCGAACAACCATCTCACCGGGCTCGCCGATGGGCACGTCCCGGTCCTCGGCATCCACGACGCGAATTTGAAGGCCATCTCGTGGCCGCCCCATGGCCCGCGTGTCGATGTGTCTTGGCTCGACGCTGGCTGTCAGAATGCGACACATCTCGGTCATGCCCCAGCCTTCGATCAGCGGAAAACCGAAACGCTCTTCAAACACGCCATGAACCGTTGGCTCAAGCCCGGCGCCGAAGCCGAAGCGGACCTTGTGGCGCCGATCGTCGGGGCTCGGCGGTTCGTTCAGGATGACCGGAACGACGACACCGAGATAATGGATCATCGTCGCCTCGGTCTCGCGAATTTCCGGCCACCAGCGTGTCCGGCCGAAGCGCTCCGGAATGATCTGGCAATTGCCTGTCAACAGGGCCCCGTAAAACGATACGATGCCGGCATTGACGTGGAACAGCGGCAGTGGATTGTAGATCCGTTCCCGCGCCTCCTCGATTTTGAACAGACCGCCGCAGTCGGTATACCAGGCACCGAGCATGAGTTCGTATTCGTGGTTCAGGATGCAGCCCTTGGGCCGTCCGGTGGTGCCCGACGTATAGAGCAGGCTGGCTTCGGTCAGCCCATGCGGCGGCGCCGAGACGGGCGCAGGGCGGCGTGCCTCGGCAAATACCTCGATGTCGGGAGCAAATGTCGACAGCGGCACGGATCGCCCGCTTTCGCGGATGCCGGCTGCCATCAACTCCGACCGCGCTTCGGTGGCGATCGCTAGTTCGGCGTCAGAGTCCCGCAGCAGAAAGGCAATTTCTGATGGTCGGTAATCCGGATTGACAGGAACCCACGAGACACCGAGCTTCGCGCAGGCCAGTTTGACCAGCAAATTCTCCGCTCGGTTCTCCAGAAGGACGGCGATGCGATGGCCGTAGCCGTAGCCCGCCTTTGACAATAGTGTCGCGTAACGGTCGACCGCGGCGCCAGCTTCGGCGAACGTGATCATTCGCCCGTCGCGATCATACGCTCGGTCCGGATCACGCGGGACAATCAGAAACGGATGGCTTGCATAGCGGCGGACCGAGTCATTGAAGCGTTTCCCGATGGTTTGGCCTTCAACCTCGATCATGCCGGTCCTTTTGACTTCCTTGATCAGCTTTCACCGCAGCGCCTGCCTGTCGGCTACGCAATTGCCTCTGCCACCACGCGCAAAGTTGCGATGTCGCGAATGCCCAACAGCATCGACCCGACACTGTGGTCTGCGGCAGCGGCCTTCCAGGCCTGCATGCGGTTTTTGATGCGGTCTGCCGGTCCGACGAGTGCTGTTTCGTCAATCAGTGCATCCGGAACGGCCGCGACCGCTTCGCTGCGACGGCCGTCAAGGAAGGCATCCTGAATTTTGACAGCGGCTTCCTCATAACCAAGCCGCTTGGTGTAATCATTGTAAAAGTTCTTGTTTCGAGCGCCCATGCCGCCGATATAGAACGCCATCTCTTGCTTGACCGTCTCACGACACGCCGCCAAATCGTCACCCATCTGGATGCGAACAAACGGCGCGATGTCGAAGTCCGACAGGTCGGTACTCCTGCCGGCCTTGACGCGGCCCTCCTCGACATGTTGGCGGACAAGTTCGGTCTTCTCGGGGATCATGAATATCGGCTGCACGCCGTCCGCAACAGCTCCCGCTGTGCGCAGGCCGGCCGGAGCGAAGGATCCCGTGTATATCTTGATGTCAGGGTCCGGGTGCATAATCGTCTTCAGTGCCTTTCCAAGTCCCGTCGACCCTGGTCCGGTGTTCGGAATTTGATAGAACTCGCCCTGAAACTCGAGTGGCTTTTCCCGCGCAAAGATTTGCCGGATGATCTCGACGTACTCGCGCGTGCGTTTCAATGGTTTGCCAAAAACCTCACCGTGCCAGCCTTCGATGACCTGTGGTCCGGACGGGCCGATCCCAAGTAGGAAGCGGCCGCCCGACATCGCCTGCAGTGACATTGCCGTCATCGCCGCACAGGACGGCGTTCGCGCCGACATCTGCATGATGCCTGTACCGACCTTGATCTTGGAGGTCTTGGCCAGCACCCAGGCGGCGGGCGACACGGCGTCAGAACCCCATGCCTCACTGGTCCAAACCGAATCGTATCCGAGGCGCTCAGCCTCAAGGATCAGCTCCATGTCCGGCCCGCCAGGCGTGCCCTTATAGCCCAACAACACGCCCAACTTCATTCCTGCCACTCCTGTTCAGAGGCTGGTTGACCTGCTGCGTCATGATTGATGACGGCGTCTAGATGACAGCGCCGGATTTGCGCAGGCGAGCGATCACTTCAGCATCAACGCCGGCTTCGCGCAAGATGCTGACGGAGTGCTCGCCAAGCTCCGGCGCGGGGGTCGGCGGCGGGATTTCGACGTTGCCAAGGGCTAACGGTGAAGCGATCGACCGGGGCATGTCCGGGATCGCTGTGTCGACAATCGCACCACTGGCCAAGACCTGATCATCCGTCGGCAGATCCGCCGCCCGGTTGAGTACGGCGAACGCAAGACCGTGCTGTTTTAAACAGTTTCGCCAGTACGCAACATCGCGGGAGCCGATGATGGCGCGTAAGATCCCGGCCAGGTCGGCGCCATTCTGACGCCGCACCGGCGTCTCGGCGAATCGCGGATCGCTCAATAGGTCGACCCGGTCGATCGCCTTGCACAGCGTTGGCCAGTCGCGGTCTTCGCGGACAAGGCTGAGTTGCAGCCATCGGTCGTCTTCAGTGCGATAAACATTGGCGACGGCACTGCGCGGCGTTTCCGGAACCGGGCGCTTCGGCATCGTGCCGCCGACAAGCGCGGCCTGCGCGAAATTCCCGTTGGCCCAAATCCCGTTGGCTAGCAGAGAGGTCGTCACTGATGTGCCGCGTCCAGTTTGTTGCCGATTCCACAGCGCTATCATGATCCCGAGCGCCAGACTGACTCCCGAGGCGCGGTCACCCTGAGCAGGCATGGCGACGGCCGGATACTGGTCGTCGTACCGGGCGCCATCGAGGATCCCCGACCGGGCGAAATAGGCATTGATGTCGAAGCCCAGCTGATCGGCGTCCGGGCCGGTATCGCCATAGCCGGACAGCGCCGCATGAATGACGTCCGGGTGCGACTTCGACAATGTCTCGTAATCCAGGCGCAAGCGTCTGCGGGCCGCCATGGGCAAATTGGTGATCAGCACGTCGGAAGCGGCGATGACTTTGTCGAAAGCGTCGCGGGCCTCGCCGTTCTTCAGGTCGATGGCGAGCGAGCGCTTGCGCCGGGAGTCGAGATGCCAGGGGTAATTGACCGGGCTCTTGGGATAGGCCGGATTCTGGTACATGGTTCGATTGGGGTCGCCGCCGTTGGTCGGTTCCACTTTGATTACGTCGGCCCCGAAGTCACCGAGCACTGTGGCCGCAACCGGCGCCGCGATAAACGAGGCAACATCAATCACGCGGATCCCGTGAAGCGGCAGGGCCGCCTGCGGTGGCGATCGTTTGGCATTGCTAGTCGGCATAGGAATGGGCCCACTTCGGTTGGTACGAGGTCTGGTCGCCAGCGTGGCGCCGGATTGCGTGCGCCCGGAGCACGCTTGGCTCGTGCACGCATGGCTTGTGCACACTTGGCAGCGATCCCCCGATCCGCCACGGCAGGACCCCCAAGCGAATTGCTCGCTGGCGCTATTCTGCGCGTTTGCGGCATCGCGGCAATCACACAGATGATTGCTGCCGTCGAGCGCTCGGCGGTCAACGTGATTTGGAGTCTTAATGGCCAGGCGAGCGTTAGGGTGCCGCTGAGGGACGTTTGCAACGGGCGGATACGCATTGGGAGTCGAAGGCGGGCATGCGGGACCATAGCAGGGGCGACGATCGCGTCGGCATCGGCGTCTCCATGCTCATCGTGCTCTACGCCTTGGGGTTCACCAATTTGTTCCTGAGAGGAAGTCTTGGCATCCTTGCGCCGGAGCTGTCGAGCGAGATGAGCCTCAGTCCGGAGTCGCTCTCGCTGGTCGCGAGTTCGTTCTTTTTCGCTTACGCACTGATGCAGATCCCCAGTGGTATGCTGCTGGATCGGTTCGGGGCGCGACGCACGCTGTCATCGCTCTTGCTGTTCACGACGCTTGGTGCCGCCCTATTCTCAGTCGCAACCTCGGCCTCGGAGTTGATTGCCGCACGCGTCCTCATGGGGATCGGCTGTGCAGGGATCTTCAGCGGCGCATTTTTTGTCGTGAACCAATGGGTGAAGCCGCATGAGGTCGTCACCAAGACCGGCGTTCTCAATAGCTTTGCATCGCTTGGCGGATTGTGCGCGACGGCACCGCTTGCCGTCCTCATTTCAATCTATTCGTGGCGCGACTGCTATTGGGCTTTCACTGCCGGCGTTGCGATATTGTTCGTCGCGGTTGCCGTATTATTGCGAGATCCACCGCAAGCCAAGGCAGCTTCGCAGAAGCCCAGGGAACGCCTGTCCGACATCTTTGCCGGTGTCGCCCGTGCCATCGCCCAGCCGGGCATCAAGCGCTTGATCGTGGTCGGTGTGCCGATGTCCATGCAAACGACGTTGCTCGGCGCCTGGGGTGCGCCCTATCTGCGCGACGTGCACGGTCTCGACGAGATTGCGCGCGGCAACGTGCTGCTGGTCATGGCGGTCAGCAGTGTCTTCGGTCATGCGCTGATGGGCCTGCTGGCACGCACTCTGGGCACGCTCAAGTGGGTGATCATCGCAGGCGCGACGTCGCTATTCTGTCTGGCCCTGACACTTGCCATGGTCGAGCAACCGCCGGTCTGGCTGGTCACCGTCGTGTTCGGGATCATCGGTGTCGCCGCCATGTATCCGATGCTGGCGTTCGCCCATGCGCGCGCGCTTGTGCCGCCGGATCTGATCGGGCGCGGCATTGCCGTCACCAATATGGGCATCATGTCGGCGATTGCTGTCTCACAGCTCGTCTTTGGCTGGATTGTCGGCCAGTTTCCGTTGAACAATGGCGTACCACCAGAATTGGCCTACCGGACAGCATTTGCCGTGCTTGCCATGTTGAGCGGGCTGGCAATCATCATCTATGCGCCGGTCAGCGATAACCGGCTCGGCGGCGCCGGCAGGCGGTCCCGGTGAACAAAATAGCGAGGCAAGGAGGAAGAGTGTGACCAGGCTTTGTGAAGGACGCGTTGCCATCGTAACCGGTGGTGCGCGCGGGCTCGGACGTGCGCATGCAATGATGCTGGCCCAACACGGCGCCAAAGTCGTCATCAATGACATCGGTGCCGAACTCGATGGTGCGGCAGGGGATGTCTCCGTCGCCCGGCAGGTCGCCGACGAGATCAAAGCCGCCGGCGGTGAAGCCTCGGTCAACGGCGACGATGTCAGCAGTTGGGACGGTGCCAAACGCATGGTTGACCAAGCGGTCGACAGCTATGGCCGGCTTGATGTGCTCGTCAACAACGCCGGTATTCTGCGGGACCGCATGCTCACCAATATGAGCGAGGACGAGTGGGACGCAGTCATTCAAGTCCATCTCAAAGGGACGTTCGCGCCGACCCGCCATGCCGCTGCCTACTGGCGGCAAGTGACCAAGGACCAAGGCGGCCCGGTGACGGCGCGCGTGATCAACACCAGCTCGACCTCCGGCATTTATGGCAACATTGGTCAAGCGAACTATGGCGCCGCCAAAGCCGGTATCGCGGCCCTGACGATCATCGCGGCGCGTGAGTTGCGTCGGTACGGCGTGACCGTCAACGCCATCTCACCTTCGGCGCAGACCCGCATGACGGAAAATCTGCGCGAATATACCGAAGCGGAAATCGCGGCCCGGGACCCCAAGTGGGTGGCTGCGGTCGCGACCTATTTGGCCAGCGAGCAATCGCAGGACATCACCGGTCGCGTTATCCAGGCCGGCAACGGCATTGTGGCCGTGTGCGAAGGATGGCGGCGCGGCGCCGAAGTGCCCCAGATGCATGATCCTGCGGCCCTCGGGTCGCATCTTCATGAGATGGTCGGCAGAGTGCGAAAGAACTCCGGCATGGACGGCATGGAATTGGACTGAGCGAGTCGCGCCGGCCTTGTTGACAACGACCAACGTCGCGCAGACTTCGAACTGATGGTCGATGCGTGGCTGCAACTCCGCGCTACAAATTGCTTGTCAGAACGATTCAACCTCGCCGGAATGCGGTCGATTTGATTCTGTGCGCGCGAAAATCCTCACTGCATAAACAAAAGGCCGTTGAGGTTCCTGTCTCCAATATTTATACAGTTAGCTGATGATAAATTCCACGCGGTCGGTGGACCGTATCTCTTGAACTAATCTTGGGAAGAAACGCCTGCACGGACGGCTCGCTGCGAACCGCGGCGGGCCGTTTGTTGTGGCCGCGGCGACGGACAACAGACTTCCCTCACGCCGCACGACAAAGTCGGCTCATTGCAATGGCTCTGTTGCATTTGCCGTAGCGCTCGCGCGGTGCACGGCGTCCCTTTGCACACGGGATGATCTTCCACCGTGTGAACCAAAGACTGTTGAGACCCAACGATTCGCCCTGTAGTCAGTAAACGGACGATAAGGTTGGCCGGATTGGCGGACGTGTCGATGCATGGGAGCCAAGCATGACGCACACTCCACAGTCTCAACCGACGTCGCGCACGATACTCGTCCCGGTGTTCGCCCTTGTTGCCGCGTTCGCCTCACCGGCACGCGCAGAGGCATGCGGTGACTCGGTTTCTGATTGGACGTTCAACTACGCGGGCCGACCTGTCGCAGGTGAACCCCGCGCGTTGGCGGCGCCCGAACTCAAAGGTACCGTGGTGCCAGGTGTGTATTTGAAGACCCGGCGTGTTGACTGCACGCCGGACATATTGGGCAACACAGGAAGCCACGGCTCCTCGAATATCGGCGGCAACGCCGTCGCGAACGAGGCAGCCACCGCAGCGCCTGATGACAAACCGGCGTTGTTGGGAAGCCGTGTACATGCCGTTATGTCAGACTGGCTTGGCTATGTGATGGATTGGGACAGACTCACTATTTCAACCTTCGATTTTGCATGGCCAGAAATTGAACTGAAGGGGTCGGTGCAGGACGCTCTTGGGGCGGCGGCGGTCGGCGGCGGCGTTGAAGCCCGATTGGGCGGGAATTTCAGAGGCCGTCTGGAAGCATTCCAGCTGAGTATCGCAGGCGAGAGCCAACTCGACGCCCTTGATACCGTTCACGCAGCGGGTATCGGGCCGCTGGAAATCGATCCCGGCTCCATCGTTGTGCGCCTTGGAGGCGCTTACGATTTGGAGTGAATCCGGATGCACGATCTACGGCCAGAGCTTGATCACTTGAAACGAATTCAATTCTGTTTCGCAAGCGGCGCCCCACCGTTGCCGCAGACGATACCGTCAAGCCGCGACCGGACCTCTGACAATCCCCTTGTCGTGCAAGCGCCCAATCGCGCCCGATGACAATTGCAGGATGTCGGCAAGGATTTCGTCGGTGTGCTCACCAAGCTGTGGCGCAGGCCTGGCTGGCAATCGTGCCAATGCGCCAAAGTTGTAAGGCGATGCCGCACTCCAGATTTCGCCGATGTCAGGTTGGTTGACACGCTGAAACATCGGGTTGTCGGTCAGCAACGGGTCTCCCGATGTGAGTTCACGCGGCATCCGATAGGGTGCCCAGAGCACTTTTGCACGGCTCAGCTTTTCGCTCGCTTCGGCCAGCGTCAGAGACGCGATCCAGGGTGCGACGACATCGGCGAGTTCTTGGCGCAATTCCCATCGATGTCTTTCGTGACGCAAGTCCACGCCATGCGTGCGTTCGATCTCTGCGAAAGCGTCATCGAATTCGCCCGCCTCGACCAGCGCGGAAAGCTGGCGCGCTGTGAAGACACAGATCATCACGTGGCGGCCATCTTTGGTCTCGAAATCGCGCGCAAACGTGCCGTAGACCTCATTGCCCAGGCGCGGTCGGTCGACAGCATTGATTTCGCCTTCGCTCAACATGCCCAACGCCGCCACCGCGGACAGCGCGATGTCTTGAAGGGCTAACCTGACCTGCTGGCCCCGGCCGGTGCGCGCGCGAAATCGCTCGGCGGCCAGGATGGCTGTTGCCGCGGCGTAGCCAGTCGCAATGTCCCACGCCGGCAACACCTGGTTGACTGGTCCGCTGTGATCCACCGGCCCGGTCATCATCGGAAACCCGGTTAAAGCATTGACGGTGTAGTCAACCTGCGCCGACCCATCATGGGCGCCCGAGATGGCCAGCATGACAAGGTCCTGCCGGTTCGCGGCAAGAGCGTCATAGGCCAGCCAACCTTTGGCAGGTAGATTGGTTGAGAAGATGCCGGCATCTTGTCCGGGCGCGGTGATCAATGCGCCGATCAGCTCGCGCCCCTTGGGATGATGCAAGTCGACGGCGAACGAGCGTTTGCCCTTGTTGAGACCGGCCCAGTAGAGGCTGACGCCGTCTTCGGTTACAGGCCAGCGTTCGGCGTCCAGGCCGCCGCCAATATCGTCAAACCGAATGACGTCGGCGCCGAGTGCCGCCAGTGTCATGCCGCCCAGAGGCGCCGCAACAAATGCCGATCCTTCGACAATACGCATGCCGTCCAGGATTCCATGCATGAATCTGTTCTCCGGCTATGTACAGGGCAATGATCGTAGACCTAGTTCCACTGGGATGGAACCGTTCTGACGTTCAGATTTGTGATGAGGCTGGACGGGCAGTCTGGAGCGCATTGATCGCGCAATGCAACAGCGCCGCGGAATTCACCGCGCGCCCGTCGAGATGTCCGCAATGATCAGAGCGCATGCAACGCTGCGCCATCGCTTGTGACAACCCGCGTGAAATTCATGCCCGCGTTGCCCGCGAATCTCAAGATCTTGTCGCTGGCCGTGGTCGGGTCCGCAGTTCGGCGGGTGCACCACAGACAGCGATCAAAATGAGCTGACCACAGGTCGTCGCGTTCAGCGCTCTTGGTCGCGCTGCCAATAGACAAAAAGAACGGTGACAAGTGCCGTCAGGATCATGGTCGCCAAAATGTCGGTGCGGTTGATGAAGGACAGCCAGATGTCGACACCTTGGAAACTCTTGCCCTTCTTGCCGACCAGCAACAGATTGCCGGCAATGAGGACCAGCGCAACGCCGGCCGTCAGCGCGACCGCAAAGCTCACTTGCAACAAGCGTTTGAACACCTTTGGCACTGCGAGCCTTTTGCCCGGAAGAACGAGTGTTGTTTTGTCGGCCATGCGCGGACCTCCTGCGAAAAGATTGTCTGCAACCTACCTGATTCTTGATCACCAGGCAGCTGGATGGTTCCGCTGTCGCGTTCAGGATTTTGGGGCAGGACTAGCTGGAACGGGTAGATTGACGGCGTGACGCGGTGTAGCGCGTGGCAACAGGAGGCTGGTGATTGCAATTCAAATGCAGCCCGACAAATGGAAATGGCCCGCCAGGGGCGGGCCACAACCAATGGAGTTTAATGACAGTGGGGGGCTGTCAGCCACGACTTACGCTATCCATCGTGGCAACACATTTCTGACACATTCTGAACACGAATGGCAAGAGGAAAAATCATTCACAAATCTGCGATTGCATTGAAACAGGTGTCGGCGCCTTATGTTCCAGACGATCATATCTTAAGCAGGCACCGGTCTTGTGCCTCGATTGAACCAGACGCATGCCCCATCTGCACAATTGCGGGTGGATGATCAACGGCCGGCAAGCCTCAAACGGCAGCGGTTCAGACTTTGCGGCAGCCGCTCGGAGACGTCGACGGCAAGCCGTGCAGTTGTCGGTGATTGGTGGCATGGTTGAAGTTGCGAACCCCTCGGGAGCCCTGTCCGACATGTCTGTCGTTTCATGAAATCATCACTCAAGCCGTGGGTTCAGGCGATAAGCCTTGCTGTATTCATCATGGCGCTGGTTGTCCTGCCGTTTCTCCTTTTTGAGACTGAAATCAAGACCTTCATCGATTCGCGTTTGCATTCGGGGGCGGCAACCCAGGAACTGACGGTCCTGATCGTCGGTGCATTGGCTCTCGACGCCTTTCTTCCCATCCCATCAAATTTCATCAATATCGCGTCTGGCGCGCTGCTGGGCTTTGCGGCTGCAACGATTGTCTGCTGGGTCGGCTTGATGTTGGGCTGCATGCTCGGGTACTGGGCGGGCTTTGCCGGCCGAGCAGCCGTGAGACGACGGCTCGTTGGAGACAGCGAACTTGAGCGAGCTGCGCAACTTTCCGACGACGTCGGCATCGTGTTTTTGATTCTGGCCCGGCCGGTTCCGGTTCTGGCCGAAGTCTCGACCATGGCGGCGGGAGCTGCGCGGTATTCGTTCGCACGATTCTGCGCGATCGTCGCCCTGGGCAATCTCGGACTCGCGTCAGCATATGCCGCCATTGGCGCCTTCGCGTACCAGATCGACGCGTTTGTCGTTGCGTTCGCGGGTGCCGTAGTTGTTCCCGTTGTAGGTTTTGCAGCTTGGCAGCTGTGGCACCGTTTTGGCCGACGCGCGACTCGGGACAAGCCTGGAGACCCGGTCTAGCCCGATCAATTGTCGGGCAATACGGGCGCACGATTGTATGCATCGGAGGCTGCTAGGCCGCAAGATGATCCGGGATCCGGGCGGTCGGCCGATGTCCAGCTTTCGCACAGTCGCAAAGGCCACGTTAGCACTATCACAATCACCGTTTAAGGAATGCGCCGTAGACTCGAAGATCAACAGTTATGCATTTGACAAGCAACGCGATCGGTCTTTGCTATGCGACGCATGAACATCATAATGGTCCTGGGCATCCTGGTATTGTGCGATTTCACTTGGAATGAAACGCGATGGCTCAGGTCGGGTCAGTTGGCGATGACGGACGCAGTCGATGACGCTCGGTCAAAGTTTGAATTCAAACGCTACTCCGACGGTCTATTCGACTTCATGCCATAAACGGGACCGGTGATCACAAGGTCCAATTGGGAGGCGGGTCAGCGGGTCCGGATCAAGGGCGCTCAGTTTCCTTGATCCGGACGCCGCGAGCCAATCGGCGGGACGCTCAGCGCCTGCGGCTCGAATCCCCGTAGACCACAGAGACTATTTCAGAGCGATCAATCCCGATGTCCGCCAACATGCGACTGTCCAACTGCCGCAACTGTCGGATCGACTTGCGGTACTGGTAGGCCTGAACGATGATTTCGAACGCCTTGCGGACCGGGGCGAAACTGATCGCCGAGGAAGCTATCGTTGACGGGTTGGCCGGGACCATTGGCGGTGACGCGGCATACTTCATGGTTTGTGACATGGCTCAATCTCACTTCAAGAGCCTCACTTAAAAAAGCGGGCTGCAACAAAATCCCGCGGATCTGACCGCGGCGTTGGCCGTTAACTGTCACAGACGTCTCGGCACGGCTGTTCCGGAGGGAACACTGCAGGGCGGCCAATGATAGCGTCGCACCATCTTGTCGCCGCCAAGACCTAAAGGAACCTGCTTTTTGTCGGAACCGCTGTAGCAGTTCCAACATGAGGCACGATGATCTATTGATCCGCTAAGCAAGATTTGGCTCGTGTTTGGACGCCCTGCCTACCACTCCAGATGCAGCGGTCGCGTGGCCGGCCCATCGCACTCAAATCCCTGCGCGATCAATCGTCCAGCGCGTGCATCCGCAGTCATGGCCAGCCGGGTGCGGTCGTTCAAGATCGGCGGCTTCAGCCAGTCGAAGTCGAGGCTCATCTCGCCCGCTGCGTCGACGACATCGCAGAGCATTTGTTGTGCGCGTCCTTGGCTGTCGTGGCCGCGCTCGCGGCCATGCCAGCCAGGCGCCTGCCAGGCGTTGGCCGCGGCATTGGCGCCATCGTGGACGTGGGCCTCCGTCTCGGTGCGCTCGATGATGCTCAATTCATCAGCGGCTAATCCGGCGAGCGAGTAAATCACGGGCGCGGCGATGGGTGTTTCGATCAACATACGGCGGGCGTCGTGGAAGGATCGTGCCTGCTCGAAAGTGTCACGCAGGACGTGGGCCGGCGTGGCGTGGGCCGAGTTCCAGGTCCTGACCTTGTTTGCGAGCCAGTCAAAGGGGTAAACCCCGCCTCCACGCCGCGGCATCGGTGCCTGGTTCAATGCTGCCGCAAATCGCTTTGGTGCCATGGCCTGCAGTACGCCCGTATAGCCCGGCCATGTCAGCGTGATGAATGGACCAGCATTGCCGCGGACCTTGGCCGCCACGACGTAGCGACCAAGCCCAGGCGTACGCCAATCGAGAACGCGCGCAAGCCGGGCAGACGAGTTGTCAGGCGATGCATGGACGCCGACAGTGCAACCCCATTCGTAGTTGACCGACAGGAAATAGGCGCCGGGCCGGTCTAGTCGCGCGGCAATTCGATCGATCTCTTCGAGGTGAGCATTATTCCATTTTGACAACCAGCGCCGCGAAATCCGATCTAGGACGGACAGCGCCGTCTTGGGTGCCAGCCGGGTCGCGCCATCGATTAGGAGATGCGCGCGCTCTTCGTCCGCTAGCAGAGTAGCGTAGGGAAAGTCGCTATCGGTTTCGAGAACCGGAATTGCGGGAAGATTTGATGCTAAGTCCACGTGCCGCTCTGTCAGTTCGAGGATGTTGTTGTAGACACGGTCGCATGCTCTTGAGCACCGCACCGACACGTAGGCTACCAGATCTCTTAACACACCCATCGGTCGCTTTCAGGTGCGATGCGCGACGGCGAAGCGAAGGACGGCCAGGGCATACAACGTTGTCGGTTGGTTTCGCGTCCGCTTGCGACCAAATGCACCGGTCAGCGTTCTGGCGATGGGCTGCCGTAGCTTTCGTCCGTTCGCTGACATCGAGCCCCGTGGCAGATCGCGAGCCAACGGCGCGTCTTGATGTCCCAATCCAAACGCACAGCAACCTGGCCCGGTCCGTATTGACCGTGGGATGCGGAATCATGCCTCCAGCTTGCTCAGGGTCAGTCGTATCGGACTTGTCGCACGGCACCGAAACCGACATACGCTAAAGTCTGGTGTTTTTGGCAGAAACTCGTTATAAGCCGCCGAACGCCGTGCCGGTCGCGGTCCGTCGGCGAAGGATCGCGCCTGATCAACACGGCACTCCGCTCGCAATTTGAAACCAATTCCGGCTTGGATATCAAAGGTGTAGATGTGAGAACCGGCGAGATCCAGCCGGCCTGCACCGACATGCAAACAACGTCGACGAGAGACTTGATATGGCTGTACCTAAGCGAAAAACGACACCCATGAAGCGCGGCTTCCGGCGATCCGCCGATGCGCTGAAAGCACCGACCTATGTCGAAGACAAGGACAGCGGTGAGCGCCGCCGCCCGCATCACATTGACCTGAAAACCGGCATGTACAAAGGTCGGCAAATCCTCGAGCCAAAGGACGACGCATAAGGATTTGCGTCAGTCGGGCAAAGGTTCGATCGACGGGTGCCACATTCTCAATCTACCGAACCCTAGTCTTCGTTAATCCAGAGGTGGAAAATGTCGATTCGTGCCATACCGCTGCTGCTGTTCGTTTTTCTGTTTTATAACGCGATCGTCCTGGCGGGTGGGGCAAATCCCGACGAAGTTCTAAGACAGGTGGTTCTGCCGATACCGATGTTGAATGGCCATACGTGGACATTCTCGTGGGGCGATCTGGTCATCCTCTTTCTATTGATCATGCTGTTCGTCGAACTCCTCAAAGCGACCTACACATCAACGGCGTCGCTGCTTGACCATGGCTTGTCGATGCTGGTGTTCGTGGTTTGCCTGATCGAGTTCCTGATGGTGCGCCAAGCCCAGACGTCGGTGTTTTTCTTTATCGTCGTTGCGACTCTGATCGACGTCATCGCGGGATATACCATTGGAATCCGCGTGGCGCGGCGCGATCTGTCGATTGGCGGCTAGCGCCAGCCATCGTCAGCTAACAATGTTTAAATGAGACGGCTTGCCGGGAACTCACCCGGCGATCCGTGCCGGCGCCGTTAGGCGGAGCAGTGTGCTATAGTCTCAAGAAGTGCCCGCCGGTCGAGGGGACTATTGCTGCGCTCGGCAATAGCTGAAAGCTACAACTGATCTTCGCTGGTGGCGATTGCTCAACTTTTGGTTAAGTCTGCGCTACAACGTGCCATATTGCACAGGGACGGCGGGACAGTCGACGCCGGCCCTTGAACACGGAAGGCCACCGTTAGCGATATGATGGCATCCAAGACGTCAAATCACTCTGACACTTCGGCTCGCGACTCGCGACGAGCGAACTCCGACCACCCCGCCCTTCGCGCGGCTGCCTTTGACGCGGCCGCGGCTGCATTGGAGGCCGTCCAAGTGGCGCGTGGGCCGTCCGGGGCGTCATCTGCAGCTGCCGTGTCGGATGAAACCGCGGGCCGGTCCGACGACGGAGGGCTCGACCACAGCCGGATGCGCTTCGTACTGCAGCCGGTCGTCGAGAGCGCCACAGGGCAAGTGGCCTTTTACGAATGTCTGACCCGCGTTGAGCAGTCGGACGGGGCATTGTCCTCGGCCGGCGCAAGCATTCAGTCTGCCGAACGCGCCGGCCACGCCCATGCCATTGATCTCGCCACACTCGATATGGCGGTCGCCTTACTCAAGCAGCATGACGGGTTGAAATTATCCTTGAACATATCCGGGCTGACCTGTTCTGATCCCCTTTGGCTGTCGCGCTACCTGGAGATGACAGGAGACGATGCGGGGCTTGCAGAACGGCTTCTGATCGAAATCACGGAGACGGCCGCAATAGACGACATGGCGCAATCCATCGCGTTCGTCTGTCGGGTCCAGCAGCAGGGCAGCCGGGTCGCAATCGACGATTTCGGCGCAGGCCATACATCATTCGAAATCTTGAAGGAACTCAATGCGGACGTCGTCAAGATCGATGGCGCGCTGGTCGAAAACATCGAGACGTCAGACGTCGAGCGCGAGTTCCTTCGCTGCATGGTCACGTTGGCAGATGCTTGTGAGATGGAAACCGTTGCAG
>JBPCWB010000736.1:0-3781 GCA_051009955.1 Hyphomicrobiaceae bacterium
TTCAATGAAGAGAGCGTCGTGCGCGCCGCCGCTGAGAGCCGCATTCCCCTAATTTCGGCGGTCGGGCACGAAACCGATTGGACATTAATCGATCTCGTCGCGGACGCGCGGGCCCCTACGCCGACCAAGGCCGCCGAATGGGCCGTGCCGATGTATACCGATCTTGCGGCGCAAACCGAGGACCTGGCGCGCCGCCTCAAGTCGAGTACGCGTCGCACGCTCGAGGCCGCACGCACGACATTGCGCGCGGCGGCCCGTGGACTACCGCGACTCAGTGATCTGCTGGCACTACCGAGACAAAGATTTGATGCTGCTGAGCGGCGCCTGGCTCAGGGTCTGATCATGAGTACGCAGGGCCATACGGGCCGGTTTGCGCGCTTGTCCAGTCGCCTGCAGCCGCGTCTTGTCGGAACGCGTGTCCGCGGCGCCAAGGATCGGCTCGAGTTGCTGCGGCGGCGCACCAACGACGGCTACCGTCAGATCTTGAACAGTAACCGGACGCGGCTTGCCGGCGTTGACGGGCGCCTGCGGCCCGACATGATCCGCATGCGACTGGAGCGGGCTGGCGAGAAGCTGGCAGCAACCGCACAGCGGCAGCGGCGCACGATCCGGCATCAGTTGAGCGGCATGCGCCAACGATTGAATGCCGGCAGCCAGTTGCTTGGGACGCTGAGCTATCGCAGCGTGCTGGATCGAGGATTCGCCGTTGTTCGTGATCAGACTGGCCAGACCGTACGATCAAAGGAACAAGTCGCACCTGGCATGCAACTTGAGATCGAAGTGCACGACGGAAAGGTCGCAGCCGAGGCGACACCCAATGGTGCAGGGACCTTGCCGCGTGGTCAGCGTTCAAAACCTGCTAAACCGGGAACCGTCCGTAGCGCCGTGTCAACCGTAACAAAATCTGGGAGTGGCCAGGGGTCGCTATTTTGACTATGTAGATGCGGCAGGGGCAGGCTAATCGACATGGCGAATGCAAGTTTGACGAGCCGCCGGAACGCCAAGGTGTCCGGAAGGAACACGATGAACCGCATGGACAAAACGCTGGGCTTCAAGGGTGAGGCTCGGCTTAAGTATTTGGACAGTGAATTCCAGGTCATGGCGCCTGGCGATTTTGTGCGTTGTGCGGTGACCGGCCAACCAATTCCGTTGAGTGAATTGCGTTATTGGAGCGTCGAACGACAGGAGCCCTACGCCTCCGCTGAGGTTTCGATGCAGCGCTATCGGGAATTGATCAAACGATAGAGCGTTTGCATGCCGAGTTGGTGTTTCACCGACTCCGTCGCAGCCGTGCTCTCACCGAACCACCTTCTAACCGGCCGCCGCGATCGCGCGTAGTAGAGCCGTGCTCAGCCGGCGTTCGTCGATATCCGACAATACTGCCCCAATGCTTAGCACCCGGCTGCGCTCGCGCAATTGGACCGCAGGACCCACGCGCCCGGCAAGGCGCACCATGTCTTTCGCCGTCGTGACAAGCTGGCCGCCTACTGTGTCCGCGGCGTTCAACAGCATCTCGACGTCGTTATCGGTGAAAGAATGATGGTCGCGAAACGTGTGAGTTGCCAAGACTTCGCCGCCGAGTTGACGCAACATATCGAAGAAACGTCCGGGGTTGGCGATCCCGGCATATGCGACCAGTCGAGCTGACGGGAGCCAGGATATGTCGCCTTGTGGTTCCGTCGTGATCTGGAATAGGTCACCGTGATAGTCGCTCGGCAGCCAGTCTGGTCGTGCCCCGTGCTGCAATGGATCGCTCGTTGCGCCGTGGTTGATGACGATACCGTCAACCTTGGCCAGTTGATCGGCCAATGGTGCGCGAAGTGGGCCGGCAGGTATTACCAGCCCATTGCCAAGATTACGCCTTCGATCGACGACGGCCAGGGCGTAGTCCTTATGCAGAGAGGGGTTCTGCAGACCGTCATCCATGATGACGACATCACCGAGGGCTTGGATGACGATGAATTCCCCACCCGCAACGCGATCGCGCGCGATCACCGTGGGGCCGTGCGCCGCCAGCAACAGCGGTTCATCGCCAACGTCCACGGCCTTGTCGCCGCTGACTGACACGATGTGCGGGCCGGTCAGGCGTCCGCCATAGCCGCGGGAGAGAAAAACCGGTCGGCGACCGGCCGTCCGCAACAGGTCAGCGACGGTTATGGCAAGCGGTGTCTTGCCTGTCCCACCAACGGTAAAATTACCGATACAGATCACCGGTAAGCGTAAGCGGCTTTGTGCCGGACGGCGCAACCGATGCCGCGCCACGGTGCCATAGATCCACGCCGGTAGTCTCAACACATAAACTAGGGGGCTCGTTCGCTCGTTATACCACCATGATGGTTCATCAAGAGGCACGTTGCAGGCCTTGGTCATCGCTCGGCAGCAGCGCCAGAAGCTCTTCGGCTGTCCGTTCCAGCGCGCCGGTCAACGAGTCCAGTGCCGCATCGGCGCCTTTTGCCAAACGCGCTTGCTCGACTTCGTCGCGCAATAGCAGATCTACCGCCGCGACTAAGTCGTCCGATGTCTGCACAGCAATCGCACCATGATGATTGAGCAGGGCGCGATAGGCCTCAACAAAATTGCTTCGGTTCGGACCGGTAACAATGTTGGTGCCGAAGCGCACCGCCTCGATGGGGTTCTGTCCACCCTTTGTGACCAGCGAACCGCCGATAAAGGCAATCGGAGCGAGGGAGTAGAGAAGGCCCATTTCGCCAATTGTATCAGCGACGTAAATGTCCGTTTCAGAGTCCGGCAGTTCGCCGTTGCTGCGTTGCGACACCGTCATGTCCGCCGCCCGTGCCAGCGCAACGATAGCATCGCCCCGGTCGGGATGGCGGGGGGCGATGATCGTGAGCAGTCCGGGTCTCTCCACGGCAAGGCGCTTGTGGACGTCGAGAACGATCTCATCTTCGCCAACATGCGTACTTGCAGCGAGCCATAGACTGCGTCCTTCCGTCGACGCAGTAAGAGCATCAAGGCCGTTATGATCAACCGGAAGCTTTGGTGCATCGGCTTTCAGGTTTCCGACCGCCAACGCGTGACGGGTGCCAAGTTCCAGAAAGCGCCGCCGAAGTTGGTCACTCTGGGCAAGGACAACCCGCAGGCGGCCGAACAAGGCATGTGACAACCCCTTGTTCCTCCGCCAACGCCAATAAGAGCGGTCGGACATCCGGCCATTCACGACAGCGATCGGAATATCGCGGGCGTGACAGTCGACGATCATATTGGGCCAGATTTCAGACTCAGTGAGCACAGCCAACCCCGGCCGCCAATGGTCGAGAAACCGAGCAACGAAATGCGGCGCGTCCCACGGGGCATACTGATGGATGTCTTGGGCAGACAGACGCTCCGCAGCAAGCCGGGCCGAAGTCACGGTTCCGGTTGTCACAAGAAACCGAATGTCCGGACGGCGAGCGCGAAGGCGGTCGATGAGCGGTAAGATCGCGTTGGTTTCACCGACACTGGCGGCGTGGATCCAAGCAAGTGGGCCAGGGGGACGATCGACTGATGCAAAACCCAACCGCTCGCTCGAACGCGCCAGATCTTCCTTGCCCTGCTTCAGGCGGTAGCGCAGGACGAGCGGTGCCGTCGCCGCTCCCACGCGGGTGGCGGTGCGATAAGCTGCCAGCTTGAATCCGCCGGCCTCGGGCGGTGCGTCGTGGGGCAGGGCTGTATGCGGCGTAACCGCGCCGACATCCGCGCCGACTTTCTCATAGGCCTGGTCCGTCGCCAGCGTCAGAGCATCTTCCATCAACTGCCGCATTTCCTCGAGGCCGTCGTCGGC
>JBPCWB010000737.1:0-3712 GCA_051009955.1 Hyphomicrobiaceae bacterium
ACCGCGCCGCGTGCCGCCACGCGCAGGTCGGTGGCTTCGACTAGCATGAAACCGCCGCCCATCGCGAAACCATTGACCGCGGCGATGACCGGCTTTTCGAGCTTGCCGGTGCGCAGGAGATCCTCGATCTCGAGATTTTCTCCTCCCGGTTTGCCCTGCCCCAATGTCTCCTTCATGTCTTCACCGGCACAAAACCCGCGGCCGGTGCCGGTCAGGATCGCCACCTCCCATTTCTGGCTCTCGCGAAATTCGAGCCAGGTCTCCGCCAGGCTTTGTCGCAACTCGGTGTTGAGCGCATTGAGACGCTCGGGCCGGTTCATGCGCACGACCAGGACCTGACCGTGTTCCTCGGTTTCGACGACAGCCATGACGTATGCCTTTCATGTCTTGCGCCTGCACAATGCGGGCCCGGATCAAATCACATTTCCAGCTTCCGACGGCTGGACAGCTGGCCGAATTACGCAGCCGGCGCAAACCCCATGATGCTTTGGAACCGCTCCGCATAGCGCGGCCAGACCTGCGGATTGATCAGACGGGGCGGACGCTCCCCGGAGAGCACGCCGATCAACTGGTCACTCGCATAGCGTGCCATACGGCCACGGGCCTCGAACGTCACACCGGCGGTATGAAATGTCGCAACGACGTTGTCGAATGTCAGAAGAGGATGATCAAGATCCGGTGGCTCGACCGCCCAGACATCGAGTCCGGCACCGGCAAGATGACCGGACCGCAAGGCCTCGTCCAAGGCCGTTTCGTCATGAATCCCACCGCGGGCGGTGGTGATGAAGATTGCGCCCGGCTTCATTTGCGCAAACGCCTGCGCATTCATCATGCCGAACGTCGTGTTGTCGCGCGGGCAATGCACGGAGACAATATCCGCTCGCGCCAACAGCTCATCGAGATCGACCTTCTCGGCGCCGCGCACCGTGACCTCTTCGTGATCCAGATAAGGATCGGTGGCCAGAACCGTGAGATTGAAGGCCCGCGCAAGCGCCGCGACGCGCCGACCAGCGTGGCCAAGACCAATCAACCCGATTGTGCGGCCGGAAATTTCGTGACCCATAAGATCCTCGCGCGGATACCCGCGCGACGAACGCATTCGGCGGTCGGTCTCGCTGATCCGCTTCGAGACATCGAGAATGAGGCCGATCGTGTGCTCGGCGACCGATTGCGCATTGCCGCCGGCCTGATTGACAACCAGCACGCCGGCAGCGGTGCAGGCTTCGACGTCGACGGTATCGTAGCCGGCGCCACCTGACGAAACGCACAACAAATTCGGTGCGCGTTCCAGCAGCGGCGCGCAGGCATGCCAATGGGGGGCAAGTTCGTCGCGTGAGGCCGCGATCTGATAACCATGGGCTTCGGCAAACGCCGCCCACGCCAGTTCGGTGTCCTGCTGCTCCAGCGTAACGAAGGAGATGTCGGGCTCAGCCTCAAATCGGGTGACCATTTCGGGATGGATCCAGGTGTTGAATCGAACGACGGTTTTGGTCGATGCGGTCACTTTTGTTTCCGAGACAGTTGATAGCAAAGTAGTGCGACGAGCAAATGATGGGTGCAGTCCGTAGTTCGACGGCGCTGCGTGGACAGCCGCAGCAATTCAGCTTCATCCATAGCAGTCCGCAGAGACTGGCATCATCAAGATGCTGATTTCAGTACACCCGTCCAAGAACATGCCCTGAGCCCAGCAACCTTGACTTGATCTCTGCGAGACGATCACGGAAAGCCTCTTGTAGACACGACACGAAGAGTTACCCAAGTGCAGACGCCGGGCTTGCGATCTTCGATCCGACGCAAGACGTCGCCGGAGCCATTGGCCACGATGCTTCTCGACAAACATGCGCCGGTGACCCGCAGGGTCGTAGTGGAGTAGCCAATGAACCGTCGGACCCAACGAACTCGAGTGAGTAGGGAGAACGCATGAAGATCATCCAAACGTTGCCACAGAGCGATCTCGGGTTGGTGCCGGCCGCGGCCAAGCAGGCCGAAGAAGCAGGCTTCGACATGCTAATGACCATGGAGAACAAGCATGATCCATTTCTCGCGCTCGCTGTCGCCGCGACCGCAACCACAAGCATTGAATTGGGCCCCGGAATCGCAATCGCGTTCGCCCGCAGCCCGATGGTTGTCGCCAATGTTTCGTGGGATTTGCAAACGGCCAGCAAAGGTCGCTTCGTCCTGGGTCTCGGCCCGCAGATCCGGCCGCACAATGAAAAGAGATTCTCTGTGCCCTGGTCACCGCCGGTACCGAGACTTCGCGAATACGTCCATGCGCTCCGCGCAATCTGGAAGAGCTGGGAGACCGGCGAGCGTCTGCGTTTTGAAGGCAAACACTACACCTTCACACTCATGACGCCGAACTTCGTGCCGCCCTCCTCAGGCCGACCGCCAATCCCAATCACGATCGCAGCGGTTGGGCAACATTCATTGCGCCTCGCCGGCGAGGCCTGCGACGGTGTCCGCTTGCATCCATTCTGCACACGCAGCTATGCCGCCGACGTTGCCCTGCAACTCATTGATGAAGGCATGACCCGGACCGGTCGCTCCCGCGAGCGCTTTGAAGTCACGGGCGGCGGGTTTATCGCCACCGGTCGCTCCGACGAAGACGTTCAGGAGATGGCTGAGTGGGTTCGCTATCGTGTCGCATTCTACGGCTCGACGCCGAGCTACTGGCCTGTGTTCGAGCATCATGATCTCGGCGATCTCGGCCGCAAGCTCAATCGCATGACCAAGGACGGCCAATGGGACAAGATCGCGGCGGAGATCAATGATGATGTCCTGCGATTGTTCGCGGCTGTCGGGCGATATGATGAGATTGCCGGCGCCGTTGAACAGCGCTTCGGCGGCATTGCCGACGCGGTTTACGCCAGCACCTCCTCCGACAAGCGTCCGATGATCCCAAAAGAGGTCATCCAGGACATCGCGCGTATCCCCCGGCAATTCTCCGCATTCCAAAACTCATGGTGATTCGGGCCCGGCTAACCTGGAGCGGACCACTCACTGTCGATCCGCGATCGACAAACCACAACCTGACGTCGCCGAACAGCGCCGTCCGCTGCAGACGCCTCGAAGCAACCCGCATTCCCTCCCTGATAGTTACCGTGTTGCAGACCGAAACACGTTGCTATGCGGTCAAAATGCGTTCGTCATCTCGGTCAAGCCCTGTTCAACGATCGACACATTCGCTAACAGAGACGAATAGTGCATCCGCCGGAGCCAAGCCCCGGCCAACACCGGATTAACGATCAATGGATCAAATTGCACAACGGTCGTCGAGCCAAGACGGCTCCAAGAAAGCGCCGGATACACCGCCGTCGGCGGAGCCGATGTCCGCAATGGCATTGCGTCACGATTGGTCCACGCAGGAAATTCTCGACATTCTTGAGTCGCCACTCATCAGTCTTGTCCATCGCGCCCAGTCAGTCCATCAGGCGCACCACAATGAGAATACGGTCCAACTCGCCGGTCTTCTGTCGATCAAGACCGGGGCCTGCCCTGAGGACTGCAAGTATTGTCCGCAATCTGCTCACTACACCAAGGAGACCGGCCTGCAGCGCGAACAGCTGATGGGACTGGACGCCGTGCTCGAAGCGGCGCGTGCTGCCAAAGACGCCGGTGCAACACGGTTCTGCATGGGTGCCGCGTGGCGCGAAGTGCGCGACGGCACTGATTTCGATCGCGTCGTCGATATGGTCAGCGGTGTCACCGACCT
>JBPCWB010000738.1:0-8278 GCA_051009955.1 Hyphomicrobiaceae bacterium
TTGCCAGCCGTGGCGGGCGCTGAAGAGTGGCCATTGCTGATGGGCCGCGAAGTCTCGATAGGAATGCACCGAGAAACGGTTCGGCATGCGCACGTTCTCGATCGCGTCGAGGTCGTCCGGTCCCTCATTCAGAACGAGAAAATTGTCAGTTCGGAACGTACCACCACCGGTCCAATGGCCAAAACTGGGCCAAATGGCCAAGGCCGTAAAATAGGGCGGTCGGCTGATGGCTGTCCACACACCTTCGTTCTTGCGCAGCTGCTTGGCCGGCCGCACGGTTTGTTGGCGCAAGTAGCGTGGCACCTTGCGTCGCTTGCGAAGTTTCGTTGGGGATCGGCGTTGCCTGTCCGCCACCATGGGATCATAGCTGGCGCGCGCAGCCGGGTCTCGCTGCGCGAGTTGGCTCCGCCGCCAATACGCAGTTGGATGATATTGATGAGCCCAATAGACCAGGTACTCGCCATTCGGTGACAAATCCCAGAGCCGGACGAACCCGCGCATCCATTGCCCGTGGGTAAACGTATCCCGATTCAGATCCCACGAGATAAGGTGGAAGTGCTTGCGTGGCCCCCTGCGCAGAATGACTGCTGTCCTGGCGTGGCTGGCAAATACAACCCACAGCCGCGTTCGATAAGGGACGGTTGCATCCGTCACGGGCATCTCAGATCTCCATCGTTGTGCTGCCTCGCGCTGCAATCTGGTCTGCGCGGCGCAGAACACGTTGCGCCATCAAGACAATGTCGATCGCCAGAAATTCACCATCGACGTAGGCCACGCTATGGCCATTGGCGGCAGCTGCGGCATGAGCGTCCACAATGCGCCGTGCGCGCGCGATCTCGGCCTCATTTGGTGAAAACACGTCGTTACAGACATCAATTTGATTGGGGTGAAAAATGACCTTGCCCGTGAAGCCAAGATCTTTGGCCAGTTGCGCGTCGGCGCGTGTGGCCTCGGCATCCTTGACGGACAGAAAGTAGGCGGCGTCAATCGCCTGAAGTCCTGCTGCGGCGGCAGCGGCGATGATTGTCGCACGAGGAAAGGCCAGTGCGCTGTCACTCACAGCACCCCCGGTTGCCGCCGAATAGTCACCGGAACCGAAAAACAGTGCTGACGTTCGTTCGCTCGCATCGGCGATCGCGAGCGCATTGAGCAAGCCTCGTGGCGTCTCGATGGTCGCGACGACGTCAATCCGGCCGCGCCGGCCCGTAGACATCTCCACCGCCGCCAGCTGGTCGTCCAGCGTCGTCAGTTGCTCCGGACTCTCGACCTTGGGAACGAAAACGGTGTCCACCGCATCGAGGGATAGCTCCTTCATGTCGAGATCGAAGTCGGGCGTTCCGACAGCATTGATACGCACGATCCGCTCGCGATGACCAAAGTCGAGCGACTTGAGCTCGGTGTTGATCGCGGCGCGGGCATCGGCTTTGTGGTCCGGCCCGACGCCGTCTTCGATGTCAAAGACGACGGCATCGACATTAAGTGTTGTCGCCTTGCGCAGTCGCTCCGCTCGATTACCAGGCGTGAGCAGCATGGTCCGCCGAATGCGCCCCGGCGTGTCGTCCTGTGTCATGGCTAAATGATACCTTTGTCTCGCAGGTCATCGATCTTCGTATCTGAAAGTGCCAGGCGCTCCTTGAGGATCTCGATTGTATGGGCGCCGACGGCCGGTCCGAGCGAGTCGATGCTGCCCGGTGTGTCGCTGAGTTTAGGACACACATTTGGCACAGCCAGTTCGCCGACGCGCGCGTCCTGGACGTACACGATGTTGTCACGTGCCTTGTAGTGCTCGTCCTCAAAGATCTCGGCGATCGAGGCGACCGGACCGCACGGCACCTGAAATCTGTCGCAGATGCCGATCAGTTCCGCGCGGTCGAATTGCGCGGTCCAGGCGCCGACCGCGGCATCGACGGCGTCGCGTTCGCGATCGCGCTTTGCGACGCGTCCCCATGCATCGTCGTTGGCCAGGTCCGGCTGTTGCATGGCATCGGCAAGGCGCGCGAAGATCTTGTCGGATGTGCAGGCAATGGCAATCCAACGCCCATCCTTGGTCGGATAGTGGCTGTGCGGGACGACGTTCACAGTGCCCGGACCCATGCGTTCACGCACGTAACCCTTGTAGTGATAAGCCGGGGCAAGCTCGTCGAGGATGCGGAAAATCGGTTCATACAATCCGATATCGACGAACTGCCCGCGTCCGGTCTTGTCGCGGGCCTTCAGGGCCATCAGCGCGCCAAGTGCGCCGTAGAGGCCAGCCATGTAATCTGGGATCGTCGCCGATCCGGGCGTGACGGGCGGCCGGTCAGGATAGCCGGCGAGATATGAGAGGCCACCGAAGGCATTGCCGATGCGGCCGAAACCGGGACGGGCCCCGTAAGGTCCCGTTTGGCCAAAACCCGAAATGCGCACCATGACCAGTTGCGGATTCTCGGCATGCATCACATCCCAACCGAGGTCCCATTTCTCCAGCGTGCCAGGTTGAAAGTTTTCGACGAGCACATCGGCATCGCGACACAGGTCCTTGAGGATCGCCGCGCCTTCAGGGCGGCGAAGATCAAGCGTCATTGACTTCTTGTTGCGCGACTCTGACAGCCAGGGTAGCGAGTCGCCGCACTCGGTGATGGTGCCGAAGCGGCGCAGCGGGTCGCCATCACCCGGGAGTTCGATCTTGACGACGTCAGCACCGAATTCGGCAAGCTGCGTTGAACAGAACGGGCCGGCCAGAAATGTCGCCACATCAATCACGCGCACACCGTCAAGTGGTTTGACAATCGCGTCCGCTGCCGTTTCTGTCATCATCACAACTCCGTCTTTTTCGCTTCAAGCAATCCGGCCGAGAGATTTGAACCGCCGAAATCGCAGGCCATTCATTAGTGAACCCGAGAGGTCGCCGTCATGCAAGATGCCTTCGAATCCGCAACTTACGGCTCACGCGAGGTCGGCTACGGAGAACGTCCGGCCGTTCTTGTTGTAGATTTCCAGCGCGGGTTCACCGACCCGGCGTTTACAATGGGCAAGAGCGAGCGTATTCATGCCGCCCGTGATCGGACAGTGACCCTCTTGGAGGCCGCACGTCGCGCGCGCATTCCGGTCGCGAGTTGCTTTGTCGGATGGCAATCGAAGAAGGACATCCAATACTGGAAAGTCGAAGCCCTGTACGAGGAGTTCTTCTGTGGCAGTGAAGCGTTGGACATTGATCCGCTCATCCGCGACGACGAATATGATTACAGTTTCATGAAGTGTGGACCGTCGATGTTCTTTCAGACACCGATCATGTCTTTTCTGACCAAACACAGCGTTGACACGGCGATCATCACCGGTTGTGTGACATCAGGTTGCGTCCGCGCGACGACGATTGATGCGTTTAGCTACGGTTACCGCACCATCGTCGTCGATGACTGTTGCGGCGATCCGGCCAAAGAGAGTCACGAAGCCAATCTGCGCGATGTTGATCGGCGCTATGCCGATGTCCGCCAACACGACGATGTGCTCGACTACTTCGAGGGTATCCGTGGTCGCAACCAGGCCTAATCCAGCGGCAGCCTGATCCAGCCCAACGAGGACGCTCATGAAGATCGAACTTCCAACGACACTGGAGGAATGGAACCAGCGCGGTGCAGACTATCTGCCCGGACTGTTGGGCCTGCAGTTTCATGCTGTTGAGCCTGATGAGGTGCGTGCGAGTTTCGACGTGTCGCGATCGTTGATGGCCTGGAACGGATTCCTGCACGCCGGCGCGATCGTGTCGCTGGCGGATACCTGTTGTGGCTACGGCACCGTGCGGTCCCTGCCCGAAGGAGCCGACGGCTTCACAACGTTGGATTTAACGTCAAATTTTTTGGGAACTGCCTTGAAGGGCACGGTTGAGTGTTGTGCCACGCCGCTCCATCAAGGCAGAACAACCCAAGTCTGGGACGCACAGCTCTCGGCGACGGACAGTGGCAAGACAATTGCGCATTTTCGTTGCACGCAAATGATATTGTGGCCGCGCGCTTGACGGCAAGAGACAGCGGCTGCGAAGAGCACAGTCATTGAATGGCATCGCGTTTTCAAGACAACCGCTGTCACGAAGTTCAGCCGCATCCCGACCCGGGTCCGCCTGCCGCTGAGCAGCGACGGCGGATGGTCCGGGAAGGGCGCAAGACCTAAGCGTGCAACTCGCCCTTGAGACTTGTGCCGTCGGGCGCGAGAGTCTCACTCGGTGTCGCCACGGCACTCGAGTCTTCATTCAAAGACTTGATGATGCCGTACGTCATGAAGAGCATGATCACACTGACCGGCAGTGCCGCCGCGATCGAAGCGGTTTGCAACGCCTTGAGGCCGCCTGCCATGAGCAATACAGCGGCAACAAATCCTTCACCCAGGCCCCACACGATACGGAACCGCTGCGGGGGATTGTCATCACCCATGCTCAGCATGGTTGTGATGACGAGGGTGCCGGAATCCGACGACGTAATGAACCACGTCGCAAGCAGGAACGTCGCCAGCGCCGCCATGGCCCAGTTCAAGGCAGCGATGTCCGTCATTCGATCGATCGTCGCGTAAAGTGCCGCCGGCAGATTCCAGTCGCGGACCAATTGTGCCACGCCGGCTGTGCCGACGCCGCCTTCGGCCTGGAGTTCCATGTGGATGGCGTTGCCGCCGAAAATGCACAGCCAGAAGAAGGCGATTGTCGTTGGAACGAACATCACGCCGACCATGAATTCACGAATGGTGCGGCCGCGGCTGATGCGGGCGATGAACATGCCAACGAAAGGTGCCCACGAGATCCACCATCCCCAATAGAAGATCGTCCAGCCACCCTGCCACGCGGCTGCGCCCTTCTCGTTGAATGTCTGGAAGCCCATCGGGATGACATGCCACAGATAGTCACCGACGGTGGTCACGAAGAACCCCATGATCCATTTGAATGGACCGCCGAACAGGAAGAATGCAAGCAGGACGACGCTCAGATAAATATTCCACTCAGAGATGATGCGGATGCCATTGCCGACTCCGGAGACCGCTGACAGTGTCGCGACGACGGAAATCACCGCGATCAGGATGACCTGAGTCACGATGCCTGGATCGACCCCGAACAGATGGTTCAGGCCGGTTGCCATTTGGGAAACGCCGAGGCCCAGTGAAGTCGCCACGCCAAAAACTGTTCCAAAAACCGCAAGAAGATCAACGGCATGGCCGATCGGACCATAGATGCGGTCGCCAATCACGGGATACAGCGCCGAGCGCAGTGTCAACGGCAGCTTCTTGCGAAAGCCGAAATAGGCAAGGCAAAGTCCGATCATCACGTAGACGGCCCAACCGTGGAAGCCCCAGTGGAAATAGGTGACGCGCATCGCGAGAATGGCGCGCTGCTCCGTCATCTCGGTGAAGCCGGCGTAGTCCGCAAAGGGATTATTGGGATACTTCCAAGGTGCCGTGTTATCGAAATAAAACATCGGCTCGGCAATGCTGAAGAACAGCAGTCCGATCCCGACGCCGGCCGAGAACAGCATCGCAAACCAGGAGAAATTGCTGAATTCCGGTTTGCTGTCATCGTCGCCGAGCTTGATGTTCCCATGCCGGCTGAGCATGAGGTACAGGCACACGAACAACATGATCGTAACGGCGCTGATGTAGTACCAGTTCAGCGCGCTTTCGATCCAGCCGCGCACTGCAGAATAGATGCCGTTTGCAAATTCAACGTTTAACGCCGTGAAGAGAACGAATGCGGCCACCATACCCTTCGCGGCCAAACCCATGCCGGGATTCAGACCCTTCCAAATGCCTGAGTCGGCGACCAGGCTGCGCGAGCCATCCGGCGGTTGAAAAGCCATTAAGTACCTCCCTTTGAGTCCCAACACGTTGGTTGGGTTTATGCGACAATTAGTCTATCCGCTTGTCATGGGACTGTCCAACAGGCGACTCGCGATGTTTAGAAATCGACGCAAGGCGGAGCGTGCCTCTAGACAGAACGCTGGCTTGATGGTCACGAACACTCCAGTCCAACACAGGGACAGGCGCTCTTAAGTTGGCCATGCCTGTCGCGCCTGTGTCGACAACGGGCCTAATCGTGAAGTTGGCATGAGGGGGTTCGTTGGGAGAGTATGATGCGTCTGTGCGCCGGCACCGAGTCATTGCCTCCCCGAGATCGGAGCCAGCTATGAAGTTGCGAGAATATGGATCTTATGACGCCGTGGGTCTTGGCCAGCTCGTTGCGCGTGGAGAAGTGAGCCCGCGCGAACTCGCGTTGACCGCGCGGCAGGCTATCGAGGCACTGGATCCCAAACTCAAGGCCGTCGTCGAAGTCTACGACGACCAGATCGACGACCTCGATGAGGCACGACTCGGCAACGGACCACTGCGCGGAGTGCCATTCCTGATTAAAGATATGTTTGGTCACGAGCAGGGGCGCCGGATTGAGTTTGGCTCCAGACTTTGTCGAGACATGCGCGTTGAGCACGGCACGTATCTTGTCGATCATTTCAAGGACGCGGGCCTAAACATACTGGGGCGATCGCATGCGCCAGAGTACTCGATGGCGGCGACGACCGAAACCGCGATGTACGGTAATTGCTGCAACCCGTGGATGGATGGATATTCGGCCGGTGGCTCATCGGGCGGGGCGCAGGCTGCCGTCACTGCAGGCTTGGTGCCGCTTGCTCATGGTTCAGACATTGGTGGGTCCATTCGCATCCCGGCGAGTTGGTGCGGTGGCGTCGGATTGAAGGCCTCGCGCGGGCGCATCTCACTTGGCCCGATCGTCGATGAAGCCGGTTTTGGCTATTCGTCGAATTTGGTCCAGGCCAAGACTGTTCGAGATGTCGCCGTCGCGCTCGATTGTGTGTCGCAGCCAATGCCGGGCGACCCGTTCGTGATCCCACGGCCAGACGACTCCTATGCAACTCTGAGCGAAACTTCGGTGACGGGTTTGCGGATCGGCATCGTGCTGGATGAATTGACGGGGATGGCGGTCGATCCTGAAGTCGTCGCGGCCGTCCATCAAACGGCACGCGTGCTCTCCGATATGGGTCATCACGTTGAGGTCGGCGACGCCGATATGGGCGGGCCGAAGATCCTCAAAGCCACGACCGACATATTTTTCTTTGGCTTCGATGATCGTCTGGAGGGGTTCGCGGCCCTCAGTGGTCGCGCCATCGGTCCGGACACACTCGAACCCACAATCCTTTCGCTCTACGAGTATGCCAAGACGATTACCGCCAAGCAGTTTCTGCAGACCTGGAGCGATCTCAATGTCGCCCGTCGGTCATTGGCCCGATTCTGGAGCAACTTTGATATTTGGTTGTCACCAACGACGGCGCGCGTTGCCGAACCTTGGGGGACGTATCATCTGTCGAAGCCAGGAGTGACAGCGTCGAACGTGGCCGATGAGCTTTATCGGGCGCCGGTGCAGTTTACGATCCCGCATAACATCATGGGCGCGCCGGCGATCTCCCTGCCGCTGGCTATGCATACATCCGGCCTACCAATTGGTGTGCAGTTGGCGGCGCCGCCGGCGCAGGACCACGTCGTTCTACAACTTGCACGCGCATTAGAGCAGGCCATGCCATGGTCGCAACGGAAACCTGCGTTTCACATTGCAACCGCCGAGGATTGACAGTCAGCGGCGTCCTCACACGCGCGGCGCCAGAGTCATCGATCCAGGCCGTGCCCAGATCAACAGCGTCTAGAGCACCTCGACGGGAGGGCGATTGAGGCTGAGGCTTAGCTGGTCCTATTTCTCCATAAGCCGGACAGGCGCCGCTTGAGCGACGTCGACTTCGGCCGCCGATTTGTCCGAGTCGGCGCCGACAACGGCACACTGCCGCGCCATCTCCAGCAGACCGCGACGCAGGCGCGCCTCCGGAATCTGCCGCATGAGGAGGATCATTTCACCGACTTCTTTCGATGCCATGATCTCCACGAGGTCATCGGGAAGACTGGGAAACGCCTCGACATTCTCGACAAACCAGGACACGGGCGTTTCGAGGGCTGCAGCGAACTGGATAAGACGGGAGACCGTCATCCGGCTCTGACCCTGTTCGTATTTGTGGATCTGCTGCGGCGAGACGAAACAGCGCTGGCCAAGCTCAGCCTGTGAGATTGCTAACAACGTTCGCCGCAGCTTCAGGCGGCTGCCGATATTGCGATCGATTTCGGTCGGCTTGCGCCGCGGCACTTCGTAGATGTCCGTGTGCAACTGCTCGGCCATCGCCTCCCACCTATATTGTTGGTTTAGTCACTACTGCATTTTCAACTGCTCATTTTTCTCCCTCCCACACCCAAATGCAAGTCTTCGCTT
>JBPCWB010000739.1:0-6063 GCA_051009955.1 Hyphomicrobiaceae bacterium
CGCCCCGAGATCCGCGAGCAACTGCCCGACCATCGGCCCGGACCAGACCCAGCAAAGCTCGATCACGCGCAATCCGGCCAACGGCTGTCCCGGTGTGAAATTACTTTGCGTCGGGGAAGGTGCCACAAAGTCAGCTGAGCGCAACCCAGTCTCCTTCGAAACAAACGGCATTGCCGGACCAAGCGCGTTGATGAACCCAGGACGAAAAACGTTCCGCGCCAGCGCCTCGTCCTGGGTGTACACAGGGGCTATCACTGCCTGGTTCGCAAGACCCCGTTCAAGCAGTTCATCTCGCCCAAACTTGCGTAGGGTTTCTTCCAGCAGCCCATCTGCTCGATGGCTATCGCGCGCAATGATGAACGGATCTGCAAAGTCTTCTTGCCGCGCCCATTCGGGATCATCGACCGCCGCCCGGATGTTTTTCCAGTCACGCCGAGAACGGCCGAGGACCGCGACGTAACCATCCCGGCAGGCAAAAAAACCCATCGGAAATATGCCGCCATGCTCGATACACAATCGGCCATTGCGTCGCCAACTGTGCGCCATCTCGTCGGGCCCGCCGGAGTTTTGCAGGCAGAACGAACGCAAGATTTCCGCTGACGAAACATCATAGATAGCCCCGGGAGCATCACCATCCCGACTGCGCCGCCTCCAACATTCCGCCAACGCCAGCATGACACCATGCGCGCCACACCATTTCTCTGGCATCTCGACAGGTAGAGGTTCAGGTTGTCCGTCGGCGTGACCGATGACGGCTGCTGCACCGGATACCGCACTTGCATGGACGCCGCTACCAGCCAAACCGACCTGGAAGTCCCACAGCCGGATCACGCAGGGATTGCTTGGACAACGGCCAGGTGGAGGTGCCTCATCAGATCCGACAATCCAGATATCGGGCCGGTCCGACGGTGCCCACGACTCGCCAGTCAATAGGGCCAACCAATGGGCGGCGAAGTGTGTTGATCGGTTTGTGACCTGGACGCAAATTCGTGCGACTGCCTGCAACCTGATCGTACGGCTGCAACGCTCGTCCATATCAGGCACCTTCCGTGTTGAACGGCAACGGAAACTGCACTGGCCCTGCGACGCGTGACGGCAGAGCGACCACCGCCGTACCATGTGCCGATGGTTGTCCGCGTTGGCATTCTGCATTGACGTCCAAATCAACGAGGTAGACACCCGATACCTTACGCTTTTCCCGAACACGGCCGGACCACCAGATTGTATCTCCGACTAGGTTCGGTCGCCGGACCGAAACGTTGAGCTTGTGCAGAAAGCCATGATCACCGATCCAGCTGGTCAGCATGTGCTGCGCCCAGGCGATCCGTTGCGGACCGATGTCATAGGCACCCTCCATGCCGACATCGCGGCCAGTGGCAGCTTCAAGATGTCCGCGTCCGGCTGCATCCTTGGCGCCGGTCCTTGGGTTGATGTGGTAGTCATCATGCCGGCGCCGATAGCGTAAGGCATCGCCATGCGCGCCGCCGTAGTGCAGGGCACCTTGTGTCGCCGAATACCATGCCAGTATGTCGATGACCGACAGCGGTCCTTTGATGACCGGCGGTACATCATCGCCGACGACGACATCCTCCCAGTATAACGGTTCGCTACCGCGGCGCTGTTCCGCGAGCACCTGCTGCTCAATGTCCTCCAGCGCCTGCACCGTGTAGAGTTGCGGCTCCGTCACGGCCACAGTCTCTGTCTCTTCGCGTCCGTTGTCCTTTTCCGAGTTGTGTTTCAGACGCGGTGTACGCGCACATTTGCCGAGTGCGATGGACGTGAGACGGCCATGTTGATTGGTGTAACGTATCTCGCCGGTCTGCAGCAGCCATCGCGCAAACCGACGTCCGGACTTTTCTTCCTGTGACAGCAACCTGCCCTCAACGGTGAAGCTGTCATCAAGCCGGATCGGCTCAAGCCACGTCCATTCCGTGCCGGCATAGACCCACTGAACGCCCGGCAATTTCGGCGCAACGATCGTTGAATCAACGGCGTAGAGCATGCACGGCGGTCCAAGAATGCCGCCGGCTGGAGAACCTGCCGCGTAGCTCGCATCGAGCCAGATTGGATTATCATCGCCGATGCCCCACGCAAAATGCCGGATCGCATCGCGCGTGGCGGTTTCGATCCATTGCATGCGAGCGCGGCGAAGTGGTTGACCGATTAACTCAGCAGCCGCTTCGATTCCGTCTTTGGTAATCTCGCCCCAGGCCATGTCGATCACTTTTGTCAGTGCAACGACGCACTATTCAGCCGCCACATACGGCACGAGATCAACCTTAACCTCGCTCTGCACATGCGGTAGCACTTCCTGCGAGAACAAGCGCAGCATATCGATGGTTTGCTGGACACCATAGTAAGGCGGATAGTGCAGCATGATTGATGTTGCTCCGACTTTGCGGAATTCTTCGATCCGCCCAATGACTGTGTCCGGCGAACCATGCAGTATGGTCGTCGCGGCAAGATGATCGTAAGCAAACTCATCCTCACCGCTCTTTTCCGTCACATCGCCGAGGTAGCCGCCGGCATTGACGCCTGACATAAACGTCTTCATGTGGTGCGTAATGCCGTACTCGCTTTCTTCCTTCGCTTTTGCATCTGTCGGCGCAACATAGACCATGCGGACAACATCGACTCGACCAAATGCCGGGTTCTTATTGAGGGGTGCCGGCGCATTTTTCATATGGCTGCGGTACCACTCGATATTCTCTCCAATCTTATCGACCGAAGGCAGTGACGACTGCATCAAGCCGAAACCGTTTTCTGCTGCCATCTTCATCGAGCCTTCCGTACCGGCACCCATATAGAACGGCGGATGCGGCTGTTGGACTGGCTGCGGAAAGATCTCGTAGGTCTCGCCAATCGAGAATTTGTAGTGCTTGCCGGCGGCCGTCACGCGCTTGTCGTGAAAGCCATTGAGAATAAGCGGAATGGCTTCCGCCTGCATTTCGCGACGGCTTTCAAAATCGATCCCCAATCCCTCGTACTCGTACGGTCGATAGCCCGAGCCAAGCCCAAGCTGAAAACGGCCCTCGCTCAAGATATCGACAAATGCTGCGTTCTCGACGATGCGCATCGGATGGTGCAGGGGCACCACCATGACGGCAGCGCCCAATTTGATGCGCGTCGTCTTCGCTGCCAGATAGGCGAGATAGCTGAACGGATCCGGCAGGATCCCATACCTGTTCGAGAAGTGGTGCTCTGCGATCCACACGCTATCAAAGCCAAGCTTCTCCGCCTCGATGACTTCGTTGGTGACCCGTGCATGGATCGCCTGATGGGGATAGGGTTCTGATTTCGGATCGGGATGTGATGTCAATAAGAGACCGAATTCCATTTCATCTGTCCTTTTCCTCGGCGAGCGCGGCAGCGAACTTGCTGATTGCGGATTATGACACCGGCTGGCATCCTTTGAAAATAGCCGCAGCACGATCGAAGCCTCATGTCAGACTCTCGCGGCCGCGTAAGCGATGGTAGCGTAAACTAAGGAGCTTGGTCGGAAATCGATGGCACAGATCAACATCAGTCACGGAATATCTTGTCGGACATGAGGGAGATCACACGAGAATTGCGTTTTCCCGAAGGACCCGTGTCACTCGCAGATGGTTCTATTATCGTCGTCGAGATCGCGGCGGGACGACTAACGAGAGTCTCGAAGTCCGGAGAACATTCGGTCATCGCCGAAACCGGCGGCGGCCCGAACGGTGCTGCGATCGGCCCTGATGGCCGTTGCTACGTCTGCAACAACGGCGGCATGACGTTCCGCGAACGCGGCGACCGACTCTTCCCGATGCCGGCCGAGGATGACAGCACGGCAACCGGATGGATCGACGCTGTTGACCTTGTCACCGGCACCATCGAAACGCTCTATCACGAATGCGAAGGTTCGCCATTGACTGCGCCCAATGACCTGGTTTTTGACCACAACGGCGGTATGTGGTTCACGGATCACGGCAAGCTAAGGCGCACCTCTCGCGACCGCGGTGCGGTTTACTACGCGCGTGCCGATGGCAGGTCTATCCAGAGAGCCATCGCACCCATGGACAGCCCCAACGGCATTGGCCTGTCGCCGGATGGTTCGTGGCTCTACGTTGCCGAGACCCATCCTGGCCGGCTCTGGGCATATCGGATCTCTGGCCCCGGTGAAATCGAACGCGTAGAAGGCCCAGCGCCCTGGGAGCACGGCAGGTTAATTGCCAATCCTCCCGGTTACTGCCTGCTTGATTCCCTCGCCGTCGACGCCGAAGGCAACATTTGCGTCGGCACCATTCCAGGAGCACTGCATGTGATCGCGCCGGACGGCCGGTCCGTGCGTCGCATGGACATGCCGGATCTGATGCCAACCAATATCTGTTTTGATAGCGCAGGCACGCATGTCGCTTACGTAACGCTGTCAGCGACCGGTCGTCTCGTTGCAATACCTTGGCACACAGCAGGCAAAACGCTGGCCTACACGTCTTGAGCGCGACCGCGTCGTGCAATGCCGTTCGATCTGTCGGCCGTCGCTTCTGTTCTGTCTATCGACAGTCTCCAAGAGCGCATACGCTGGAAGACGTTGGCGCTTGACCATTGCCTTGTGCAGTACAATCCTCATCAGAACATCTGCATCTGCGAATCCGTTAGCTCTCCGAAACTGGTATCGAGAAACTGCAGAATGCCATCAGCTGCGGGCGCGAGTTGCTTGTCGAGATAGTGCTGATAGTCAGGTGCCGACTGCAATGCACCAACTGGCTCAGGACCGTTACAGGTCATGACATAGCGAACTGTGCCGCTATGGGTCTTAAGCTTTCGTGCGGCTTGGACGTGTGGCGGTACATTGCGCTTGTAGTCTTCCAATCGACGACGGAGGCGTTTGCGGTAGACCAGATGTTCATCAAGCTCACCTGCCCGAAGCGCCCTTGCGGTGTCACGAATGAAGTTATCGAAAGGCTGGTTCAGGAACACGCGCTGATAGAGCTCACGCTGAAAGTTGCGCGCGAGCGGCGTCCAGTCGGACCGTGCCGCCTCTAATCCTTTCACAACAAGTTTCGGTTCACCATCTGCGTCTCTGATCATGCCGGCGTAGCGCTTCTTGCTGCCAGTTTGCATTCCGCGAATGGTCGGCATCAAGAACCGTGTGAAGTGCGTTTCGAACTCGACCTCCAAGTGACAGTCGATGGCGTGGTTCTCGGTCAGTGTTTGTGCCCACCATGCATTCAGATCACTCATCATCCGGCGACCGATGTGGCGAGCACTCTGGTTGTCGTGTGATGGGCCGAGCAAGACAAACAACGAGTCCGTATCACCGTAGATGACTTGGTAGCCCTGCGTTTCGATCCAGTCACGCGATCGCGTGATGATCTCGTGGCCGCGTCGTGTGATGCTCGAAGCCAACTTCTGCGAATGGAAGCGACAGCCACTCGATCCCAGAACGCCATAGAACGAGTTCATGATGATCTTGATCGCTTGGGACAACGGCGCGTTCTTGGCGCGCTTGGCGGCATCACGGGCCTGCCAAAGCTCTTCAATCAGGCCAGGCAGAATGTGTCTGTCCCGTGAGAAAGTGGCATCGTGAAACCCGGGCACCGGATTGTCTCCGGGTTGAGCAAGACCAAGCGGATCAATAAAGAAGGTACGGATGATACTCGGATAAAGGCTCTTGAAATCAAGAACCAAGACGTTGTCATACAAGCCCGGCATCGAGTCGAGAACATAGCCACCCGGACTACCAAGGCCGCTCGTTTCCGACTGGACATCGGGTGCAACGAAGCCATGCCGATGGAGACGCGGCAAATAGAGATTATCGAGTGCTGCCACCGAGCCGCCCAGTCGATCGATCGCGAGCCCGGTTAGGTTAGCGCGCTGCACCGCAAACGGAATGAGATCCGCCTTGACGAAGATCTCGTTGACAAGTGTGCAGTCACGCATGTTGTAGTCAGCCAGTTGCCGCTTGTCTTCGCGAAACTGACGATTGATTTCCGCGACCTTGTTCTGCTCCGACGCAATCAATTTACCCGTTCCAAGCAACTGATGCGCAACGTTATCCAGCGAGAAACTCTCAAACGCCCAGAACCCGGCTCTGAG
>JBPCWB010000740.1:0-5636 GCA_051009955.1 Hyphomicrobiaceae bacterium
ATATTACAGGGGCTGGCGAGACGGATTTCATCAGCCTCCGAAATCGGTGTTGGTCCGAAGCCGATGGCAATTGCATCACCATCCTGCCAATAGGCAATTTCGCCAGCCTCGACGACCGCCCGAGCATCCGCCTCACGCGCGCAACTGACGGGAATGGAGAAATAGACTTCGTCTCCCCACGTCTGCGCCCGGCCTGCGAGGGGCAAGGCGGCCCAGATGGCATCAGCCGTTGGCGTTTCCAGCAGCCGCACGCGAAGGACAATGCCGCCTGCGACAATCTCCACCTCACGCATACCCGACCTCCTGTTGCTCGTCGCCCTACACTCGGGCCAGCGTAACCTTCTCGCCGGGCGTGACAACATCCAGAATGGACGGATCGCTCAACGCCCGCGCCCACACGTTGCAGGGTCGCATCAAACGGATCTCACCGGGCCGCGATATCGGCGTCGCCCCCCAGCCCAACATGACCCGATCATCTTCACTCCAATAGCAGACATCGCCCGGTTGAACATTGAGGCGCGCCGTGCGTTCGCGACCAGCGCGCACCGGGCACTCGAAGTGGAGGCTCGCGCCCCAGGTTTCAGCAATCGAGAAAATCGGCAGCACGCGCCAAAGGAGTTCCGCCGTCGTCGTATCCTGGAGCGCGAGATCGATCGTCACCTGCCCAGCTTCCAGACGCGCGATTCGGGCGGCCGGCTGCCGCGGTGACGGCCGACGCTTTGAGTCAGCAGGCGTAGCCTTGCGAAGAATGTTGGTCGGCATGATGAGTCACGCCCGGTCTGTCGTTACCCGCCGCGGCTTGTCGTAATCCGGAACGGCCCGCTTGCACCGATCTACGGAGCCGGACCGAACACGAGCACCGCGTTGAGACCGCCAAACGCAAATGAGTTCGACATCGTGTAGTTGATCTGCATTTCCCGACTGGTGTTGGGCACGTAGTCCAGATCACAGTCGGGATCGACTTCATCCAGATTGATCGTCGGAGGCGCGATGTTCTCCTCCATGGCCTTGATGCAGGCCACAGCCTCAATGCCGCCGCCAGCACCCAGTGGATGGCCGTGCATCGACTTTGTTGAAGACACAGCTAGATTGTAGGCGTGCTTTCCGAACACTTCCTTGATGGCATTCGACTCATTCGTATCATTGATGGTCGTGGCTGTACCATGGGCATTCAGGTATTCAATGGCCGTGGGGTCGAGCTGTGCATCGTCGAGCGCATTGCGCATCGCTTCACTGGGTCCCTCGACACCCGGGTTTACCATGTCCTTGGAGTCGGAGGTCATGCCGTAACCGCAGAGCTCGGCGAGAATGGTCGCACCGCGGCGCTTGGCGTGTTCGTACTCTTCGAGCACCAATATGCCTGCGCCTTCGCCGAGCACCGTTCCATTGCGCTTCTTGGCAAATGGAAAACAGCCCTCGGGAGACAACACGTGCAAGGCCTGCCAGGCCTTCATGGTCCCGTAGTTGATGACCGATTCCGAGGCACCGGCAACGGCCACATCAACGACATTGTTGCGGATGTAGTCACGCGCGATACCGATGGCATGGGTTGCCGTCGAACAGGCACTGCAGGTCGCGAACGTCGGACCTTTGACGCCCAGCTCAATGCCAACATGGGCCGATGCTGACGAACCGATGATACGCAGCAGCGTCAACGGATGCGTCGCCCGCTTGTTCTCGATGAACAGATCGCGGTAGGCCTTCTCATACGTCACCAGGCCGCCGGCGCCCGATCCGACGATGCAGGCCGAACGATAGGGATCGGTAAACGGCACCTCCAATCCCGACATCTTCACAGCCTCGTCGGCCGCCGCCGCGGCAAACCAGGAGTAGCGATCGGCGTGCAGAATGATCTTGTCGCGTGCGAAGTGTTTCAAGCGCGCTCTGTGGTCAAAATCCTTGATTTGCGCGGCGATGAGGATCTTGAGATCGTCCAGCGGAAATCCGCCAAGTTCACTCACTCCGGAGACGCCGTTCTTGATCCCGTCCCAAAAGTCATCAACGGTGGTCCCGATCGGACTCACCACACCCAGGCCGGTTACAACGACACGCCGACCGGCGCCGTTCTTTGTCATATGTTCGTTATCCTGTGCGATGGTGAACACAAGCGCGCCGTCAGCGACGACGGGTCACCATCCAATCAATTGACGGCGTGCCCTATGCGCTGGCGCTCGCCGCACCTTTTCCTGATTCAGACATCAGCGCTTTGACGCGCTCAACCACGGAACCAACCGTCTGGAAGTCCTCAGTCGATTCCTCATTAGCATTATAAGGAATTTCAATGCCGAACGAGTCCTCAATATCAAACACGATCATCGCCAAATCCAGGGATTCGATCTGAAGATCTGCCAGGGCTGTGGACTCATTGATATCGTCCCGGGGCTCCTTCATGTGCTTTTGCAGGATTTCAATGATCTTGGTTGCCACGTCGTCCATTCCACTCTCCCTGGCGCCGATATTCTCAATATCTCACCACATGTTAGTCGCTGCTTCAGTAAACTAGGCACGTTCGATCAACAAGCACTCTCGTCACATAACCGTAAATGGTTCGAACGTCCAGTTTACCACCCCGCCAGTTCACCCCCCTGGCAAGCAAGACCCATGCCGCTTCTCAAGGGTCGCGCGCGCATGCTCATCTGAAATTGAATGCCAATCACCAACTGAATGCATAGACGGGGAAGATGCTACGTTTAAAGTGGGAACTCAGCCTCCTTTGGCAAACTGAGACAACAGATCGCGGCGGATGGCGATCCGCACTCAAATCCCATCCTCGGACACTAGGGCGGAGACCAAGCACGTATGCCACAAGAAGATACATCGGCCCCGTCGACTGCCACCGGACACATTAGCACGCCAGGCGCTGCACAGGCGCACGCTTGGCTCGCCCACTACCCCCAGCATCTCGACTGGCACAAGCAGTATTCTGCTAAACCATTGTTTGATCTGCTCGATTCGGCAATTACAGCCAGCCCGTCCCGTATTTGCACAAATTTCCTCGGAAAAACAATTAGTTATCACGAGATTGGGGACAGTGTTAACCGGGCAGCCGCAGGATTGATCGAACTTGGCATCGGTAAGGGCAACAAGGTTGGCTTGTTCTTACCGAACTCACCGACGTTCATTGTCTACTATTTTGCGGCACTCAAGATCGGCGCCACGGTCGTTAACTATAATCCCTTATATACCCATGAGGAATTGCTGCATCAGGTTAACGACAGCCAGACCGACATCATGGTGACGCTCGACCTGAAGATCCTGTTCGACAAAGTCGAGCGTCTCATTGCGGACGGCGCACTGAAGCGGGCCGTGGTCGCCTCTTTCCCCAGTCTTCTGCCGGGGGCAAAGTCCGTCCTCTTCCGGCTGCTCAAGTCACGGGACCTGGCGAAGCCGCGAAAGTCCAAGATTGCCGGAAACCTGGTTTTTGAGGACACGCTCCTGGCAAATGACGGCCGCTTCACGCCCGCCGTTATCGATCCCTACGAGGATCTGGCCGTGCTGCAATACACCGGCGGCACAACCGGCCGCCCCAAGGGCGCCATGCTGACGCACGCCAATCTTTACATCAACACCATGCAGGTGATCGACTGGGCGGGCGATTTGACAAAGTCCGATCAGCGCGTCCTCGGCGTCCTGCCCTTCTTCCACGTGTTTGCGATGACCGTCGTCATGAACTTCGCAGTCGCCGCGGCGGCTGAGATCGTGATTATGCCGCGGTTTGTTTTGGATGATGCGTTGAAGCTCATCGACAAGACCAAGCCGACGGTCATGCCTGGCGTGCCAACTCTGTACAACGCCATGATCCACCATCCCAAACTACAGACATTTGATCTTTCATCGCTGCAGTTCTGCTTCGCCGGCGGCGCGGCGCTGCCGCTCGACGTCAAGCAACGCTTCGAAAACCTGACCGGCTGCAAGCTTGTGGAGGGTTATGGCTTGTCGGAGACCTCTCCCGTGGCGACAGCCAATCCCTTGGACGGGCCGATCAAAGAAAACTCCATCGGCCAACCGGTCCCGCAAACGACGATTTCCTTGCGCGATCTCTCAGATCCCTCGCAGGAGGTCCCGTTTGGAGAGAAAGGAGAGATTTGCATTCGCGGCCCGCAGGTGATGAAAGGCTATTGGAACAATCCCGAAGCGACGGAAAGTGCCTTCGTCGGTGAGTTTTTCCGCTCCGGCGATGTCGCGGTGATGGATGAGGAAGGGTTCTTCTACATTGTCGATCGGATCAAGGATCTCATCATCTGCTCGGGTTACAACGTCTACCCACGGCGGATCGAAGAAGCCCTGTACGATCACCCGATGGTCGAAGAAGCAACGGTCATCGGTATCAAAGACGACTACCGCGGCGAAGCACCGAAGGCCTTCGTCAAGCTGCGACAAGGCGCGAGCACGACGATTGACGATCTTTTCGCACACCTGAAGCCCAAGCTGTCGAAGATCGAGTTGCCGGCCGAGATTGAACTCCGCGCAGAGTTACCGAAGACCATGATCGGCAAGCTCTCCAAAAAGGAGCTCAAAGCCGAAGAAGAGGCACGCGGCAGCAGTCAGACCGGCGAGGCCTGAGGACTGTGACGCCGCCTTCAGGCCTGGGCGGCGTCGACACCTTCCATGATCGCTGCAACCCCCATCCCACCGGCCGTGCAGATCGATATCAAGCCACGGCCCGTCGGGTTATCGCTCAACAGTTTGGCCAAGTTTGCGGCGATCCTGGAGCCAGTTGCCGCGAACGGATGGCCAACTGCGAGCGATGACCCCCTGACATTCATTTTCGATCGCTCGATCGCGCCAAGCGGCTCGTCGCGGCCAAGATGAGTCTTGCAGTAGGCGGCATCCTCCCACGCCCGCAATGTCGACAGAACCTGCGCGGCGAAAGCCTCGTGGATTTCGTAGAAGTCGAAGTCCTGCAGGCGTCGGCCAGCACGCTGGAGCATCTTCGATACGGCGATCGTCGGGGCCATCAGCAACCCCTCACCGGCAACGAAGTTGTTGGCCGCCGTTTGATAGGTCGTTAGGTAGGCCTGGATCGGCAATCCGCGCGACTTCGCCCAATCTTCGGACGCGAGCAAGAGTGCCGCAGCCCCATCTGTCAACGGCGTCGAATTCGCGGCCGATAGTGTCCCGCGTTCCGAGCGCTCAAATGCATTTCGCAGTGTGGCCAACTTCTCAGCGTCCATGTCCTCACGCAAGTTGTTGTCGCGGTAGACACCCGCGCAAGGTACGAGAAGATCGTCCATGTAGCCGTCGCGATAGGCCTCGGCGGCCTTGGCATGGCTTTCCATGGCCAGTTGATCCTGTTCGGCACGTGGAACCTGCCATTGCTGAGCCATCAGTTCGCAGTGCTGGCCCATGGACAGGCCCGTACGCGGTTCCGCAACGGACGGCGGCAAAGGTGCCAGTTCGCGCACGCCCAGTCCCTTGAAGGCTCCGAGCTTGGACCACGTCCCTTTGCGCTGCGCCATGTTTGTCAGGCGCTTCGAGAACTTTTTCGAGAAGACGATGGGCGCGTCAGACGTGGTGTCCGATCCCATCGCAATGCCATTCTCGATTTCACCGGTCGCGATCTTCGAGGCGATCCCCATTGCCGCCTGAAGACTGGTTCCACAGGCCTGCATCATAGTCGTGCCCGGCGTCGTCGG
>JBPCWB010000741.1:0-4404 GCA_051009955.1 Hyphomicrobiaceae bacterium
CATGTTGAGCAGCATACCGCCCGGGCGCAGCCAGCTCCGAACGCGCGCGATCGCTCGAATGAACGGTTCCTCGCCAAATATTCCGAGAAATCCGATGCTGATGACATTGTCGAATGACTCCGGCGCAAACTCGACGTGGAAGATGTCAGCGCAGATCAGCTTCGCTGCGACACCGTGCAGGAACGCATGCGCCTTGCCAGCAATGACTTCGGGATGGTTTGAGGTTGCGAGAAAGTCGATTGTCGCCTGGTTCAGATCGATGCCGATGTAGGCGCGCGGAATTCCGCCAAAGCGGCGCAGGTCATCGTAGAACTGAGGGCCGCAGCCGATGTTGAGGATATGTTCGCCCGCCACGCTTCGCAAATGGTGTTCGTAGAAGCCCAGGACCTCTGGGTATTGCCTTCGCCGCGCGATACGTTTCTCGTAGTAATCCGCGATGTACGCGACAGGTGCCTGTCGCATGACGTCACTCGCGCCGGAAGATGATGAGGGCACTGCGCTCGGCTCGCTGCGGCAGGATCATCGTGCCGATGTAGCCTGGTATCGCGTCGCATGGCACGACCGGATATCTAGGTGCTTGAAGTCCGAATCCAGATCGGGCGAGCACGGTTGCGTGCGGCGGCAGATGCTCCGCGATGTTACGCAGAGCCTCCGGCTTTGGGCTCACGAGTGCGTTGACCATAACGACATCGTAATCGCCATAGCCGGTCCATTCTGTCGCCTCAGCGACGATGTGCTCAACATCGAACGGACAGTCCATCGCTTCGAAGACGCCGGTCGATAGTGAGCATGCCTGTTGCGAGACGTCGAGACACGCCAACTCCCTTGCCCCGATGGCGTGAAGCAGCAGTGCAGTATCGGGAAACGGACCGGAACCGACAATGAGACAGCGCCGGCGCTCGGTTGATGCCACGCACGCGCCAACGCGCGGATCGAACAGCGCCGAACCCGCAAAAGCGTAACACACTTCGGATTCGACAACGTCAAGTGGTTGCGGTTTGTCGATCAGTTCGCGGGCGCGCGCGCCTTCCGCATCGTATTCGCCGCATCCAATCGCTCCTGGTCTCAAAAAGACGTTGCGCGAGAAGTACGCCGGCGAAGACGCACCGACCGCGGCAACCCGCAGGCCTGGCGGCAGGCAATACGCGCCGCACTCCGTAAACAGCCTGCCGATCGAGTACGGATCGCGGAGCACGATTTGAGCCGTCGTCGGCGCTGTCTCAAGGATGCTCTCGAGGACTTGCCGCTTTGGCGAAACAAGGTTTGCAATGAAGATCACGTCGGAGCCGGCATAGTCGTAGTGTTGACCGTCGCAAAGGACCGGCCGCAGTCGGGGCATATCGTGAGCCGTCGCCAGCGATTGCAGGCAGTCGATTGCATGGAGCCGCGTGTCGAGCCCGACGATCTCCGGCACGCTTGTGCGGTCGTAGACCTGGAACATCGTCACCGGCAGCGCGCCGCAACCAACCAACACGAAGCGGCAGCAGTTGGCAAAGTCGATGTGTTTGAACATGTCGCGGACTCGCGCATATGACGTCGCGCCGAAGTATCCCAGGTCGAACGGCCCATCAGCTACTTCGCCTCGCAGCTGTTCGATCTCCAACCGCTCGGCTTCATAGATAAAATCGCGATAGTGCGCTTGCGCCGCCGTACGGAGCCTTGACAGCCGAGGCAATGTCGCAACCAGTTGGTCGCCTTGCTCGACAGTCATCTGCCGACCGATGCGAGTGAGCGCCGCTATGACGTCGGCTGACCGCGTGTTACCGCATTCGAGAATCTCCGTGATCTGGTCAGCAAACCGCGTGAGAGTATCGTCACAAACGAAGTCCTGCATAGTCGGTTCCTGTTACTCAGCGCTCGCGCAAACTCTCGTCGCGGTAGCGCAGGAAGGGTGAAAGGAAAAAGCTGATCGCCCGCCGTTTGCCGGTTTGGATCTCGGCCTGGACCGACATGCCCGGCGTGATTTTCTGCCAGGCCTTGCCGACGAGGATTCGTGTTTCCTTGAGCGAGATTTCGGCCTTGTAAACCAAGCCGCGGCTCTCGTCTTGAGTGGCGTCACGCCAGATCTGAAGCACCTTCCCATTGATCAGGCCATAGCGCGTGAATGGAAAGGTCTCCAATTTCAACTCGACGTCCTGTCCCTCGGCGACGAAGCCGATGTCTTTGTTCAGCACGAAGGCCTCGACGATCAACACGCTGTTCTCTGGCACAATCCGCATGAGTGGATCCTTGGTCGTAACGACACCGGACTCCGTAAAGACAGACAGTCCTGCGACGACGCCATTGATCGGTGCGCGCAAGGTGCGATCCTTCCGGCGGCGTTCCTCCTTCAGCAGTTGCTGTTTGAGAGATGCGATCTTGCGCAAGGCCTCGCTGCGCTTTTCCAGCGCATCACCGCGATGCGTTGCGACTGCCTCGGCGCGCTTGCGCTCGCGGGCTGCAATCCGGGCCTTCGTTTGCGCGATGTTCGACTTCGCGGTCGCGATCTCGGCCACCGTGTCGATCCGTCGGAGCTTGGCCTGCTGCAGTTCCGGTTTGCGCGCGAGCTGTTTCTGATCGAGGTAGGTGAGATCCGCCAACCGTTCTTCGACCAGCGGCATGTCGGCATTCGCCTTTTCGAGCTGCTGGCGATAGTTGATCAGCGCGGCCTTCTGCTCTTCGATCTCCGCGTCAATTGCGAGAGTGGCCGCCAGTGCACGTTCAACGAGTCCGCGCATTTCTGACAGCGACGCCTCGAGCAACACGCCCTTGGCGCCAGCGGGAATCACGAGTGCCTGCTCCGGATCCTCGGCAAGACGGGCAAGCGCTGTGGCGGCATCCAGGCGCGCCTTCAGGAGGTCGTAGCGTAGCGTCTCGACGTTGGCCTCGGTCTCGGTTGGATCGAGCGTGATCAGCGGATCGCCTTTGCGCACCGCTTGCCCGTCCTTTACGTGGATCGTGCGGATGATGCCGTTTTCGAGCGGCTGAATCTGCTTAACCCGACCGCGCGGCACGACTTGGCCTTGCGCAACGGCGACGGTGTCAATCCTGCCGACGATCGCCCAGGTCAGCGCCGACGCGAAAAACGCGCAGATCGCGAAGAGAATGAAACGCGCGGCGGGCCGAGGCGGCGTCTCGAGCACCTCGAGCGCGGCTGGCAAGAATTCGAACTGATCTCGCTTTGCCATGTCATCCCATCGCTTGTTGGACCAGGGAGGCATAGGCGCCGCCCTGTTCGATTAGCGCGTCGTGCGATCCGTCTTCAATCACACCGCCCTTGTCCATCACCAGAATGCGGTCGGCGCGCCGCACCGTCGATAATCGGTGCGCGACCAGAAACACGGTTCGGCCGCGGCAGATCTCGCGCATGTTGTGCTGAATGATGCCCTCGCTCTCGTAGTCGAGCGCCGACGTCGCCTCATCGAAAATCAGAATGCGCGGGTTGGTCGCGAGCGCTCGAGCAATCGCGATGCGCTGGCGCTGACCACCGGAAAGATTGCTACCGCGTTCCTCGAGGATCGTGTCATAGCCGTGCGGGAGCTCGAGGATGAACTCATGCGCTGCGGCCAGTCGCGCGGCGTAGATCACGGCCTCCATCGGCATTGCCGGATCACTGAGCGCAATGTTGTCACGCACCGAGCGGTTGAACAGGACATTCTCCTGCAGCACCACGCCGATCTGCCGACGCAGCCATGCGGGATCCAACAAGCTGACTTCCATGCCGTCAATGAGGACCCGGCCACTTTCCGGAACGTGCAAGCGCTGAAGCAGTTTGGTCAGTGTCGATTTACCCGATCCGGACCGGCCCACGATGCCGACGAGCTGACCGGCCGGCACAACGAGATCGAGGTCTTTGAGCACTTCCGGCAGGCCTGGCTGATAGCGAAACGCCACACGCTCGAAACGGACGTCGCCGCTGATCAGCGGCAAGTTCATTGCGGCGGCCGTAACGTTTGCTTCAGGGCGTGTGTTGAGGATGTCGCCGAGGCGGTCGATCGAGATTCGGAACTGCTGGAAGTCCTGCCACAGCTGCGCAAGCCGCAGGATTGGTTGGCTGACCTGCGCGGCGAGCATGTTAAACGCAATCAACTCGCCAATCGTCAGTTCCCCCTTGATGGCCAGGTGTGCTCCGAACCACAGGATCAAGGCCATCACGACCTTGTTGATCAGCGTCACGGATTGAGCACCCCAGGTGCTGGTCACGATGGCCTTGAATGAGGCATGCACGTAGCCGGCGAGGTTCTCCTCCCATCGCCGGCGCATCTGCGGTTCGACCGCCATCGCCTTCAACGTCTCCGCGCCGGAGATCGACTCGACAAGGAATGCCTGGTTGGCAGCGCCGCGTTGAAAGCGCTCTTCGATGCGTGCGCGCAGTCGCGGCGTGATGAGGATAGCGATCGCGACATAGAACGGGATCGATCCGAG
>JBPCWB010000742.1:0-2826 GCA_051009955.1 Hyphomicrobiaceae bacterium
CGCGCTCGTGGATCAGATGGACAAGCCGCTCGCGCGAACCTTGCGTCCAGGCAGCGACGATCGTTCGCGTGTTCTGGGCCAGGCGGGCTTTGAGATGGCCGACAACACTGCCAAACAGATCGCCGTCGTTCGCCTGCCGCTCGGGAGCGAAGTTGCGGCCGACGGTGCCGGCGAAATCCCGACTTGCACCAGGTTCGGGCAGCTCGAATGGATGGAACCGACCAACGTCGCGCTGGGCCAGCAATTCAGCCCACTCATTGCCGTCGAGGAACATCGACAGCGGCGGGATGGCTTTGTAGGGCGGCGCACCGAATGTTGCAGTTTCCAAGGCTTCGGCCCGTGCCTCGTAATGTTCGTTGATTTGCTCAAACCGCTGTCGAACGGCATCGTCCGCCATATGGTCGAACGTAATCGCGGCTGCCTCGACGTAGTCGAACACGGTCTCCAGTGAGTCGTGGAAAAACGGCAGCCAATGTTCCATTCCCGGATAGCGCTGGCCAACGCTGACAGCCTCGTAAAGCGGGTCATCGCCCGTAGCGCCACCGAATTGGTGAACATACCTTTGCCGGAACAGTTTTGTGGCGTCGTCACTTTGCGGCACCTCACTGATCGGCAATAGAACGAATTTCTGGACGAGCTTGCTCGTGCGCTGGGTACGGGCGTCGAAGACTTTGATGCTTTCCAACGTGTCGCCGAAGAAATCCAAGCGCAGTGGATTGCTCCGGCCGGGCGGAAACAGATCGAGGATGCCGCCCCGAACGGCATATTCGCCAGGCTCCATAACCGTGCCCGTGCGCAGAAATCCACCGAGCTGCAGGCGTTGGACGAGTCGGTTCATATCGATGCGTTGGCCGGGCGCAATCTGGCGCATCGCCTGCCGGATGAACTGACGCGGAGGCAGGCGCTGCAGAACGGCATTTGCTGTCGTGAGCACGATCATCGACTCTTTGCCGGCGCTCAGAGCCAGGCGGGCCAGTGACGTGATGCGTTTTGCGACAATCTCCGGATTGGGGCCGATCCTGTCATAGGGTACCGTGTCCCAGGCCGGCAAACTGACAATCCTGGCCTTAGGCGCAAAGAACGCCAGCGTGCGTTCGAGCGCATCGAGCCGCCGGTCGTCGCGTGCGACATGGATAATGGCACCATGCTGTGAGGCCTGGCCCTGGTCACGCAGAAGTTGAGCAAGAGCGAGCGCATCATACCCTTCCGGCGTGCGCGTGAACCACACGTCACGTGTAGTCGGAGTCGCGAGGGGTGTATCTTGAATACTCATTCGATTTGGTCGCGCGGTGTTCGGTTAGCAGAATGGGTGGTTTTCAAAGATTGTGAAAGGCGCGGATCTGGGCCAACAGGTCCTGAAATTCCCCCTGTGGATAGGTCGTCGGTTCTATCAGCCACGCCTGAATCTCTGGGTCAGGAACCGTGAGTAATTGTTCGAACAGTTGCAGGTCTGCAGCACTCATGTGCGCAAGCGTTGCCTCGGCATAGCGGCCTAACATCCAGTCCATTTCCCGGGTGCCCCGGTGCTGCGCCCGAAACTTTGCGCGACGGCGACCGACTTCCAAATCTTCGTTCATGCCATTAGTCACCTTCGTACCCGGGAGCATGCGGATGACGCGAGGCGCTGGACAATGGCTCACCCCGCGAGTCCCTTGAGCAAATGTTATACATACGGACCATGGACCGGTCAGCAACTTGGCGCGGCAGAGCTTCCGTCCGCTTCGAGCAGTACGGCCTGTTTACACCCTATGGAATGTTCGCTGTCAGGGTTAGAAGGCGGTATATAACGGTGGAGCCGGCTCTGGCCAAGCGCCGAAGTCGAGCGAAGTGAAATGTGTAGCACCCCATCCTTCAACAACATTAGGGTGAGTCTCACGGAATGCGGCCAAGCAACCTCAATAATCTGTTTGCGTCCGCGCAGACCCTGAAGGGCGTGGGGCCGCGCATTGTCACGCTGCTCAAGAAGGCCCTGGCCTTGCCGCCGGGTGTGACCGAGCCTCGTGTCGTGGATCTTGTTTGGCATATGCCAACCGGAGTGATTGATCGCAGGGCACAGCCAACCCTGGCCGATGCCGTACCTGGGACGATCGCGACATTCGAAGTGCGCGTCCTGAAACATCGCGCGCCACCGCGCGGCAACCGCAAAGCGCCCTATAAAGTACTGTGCGAGGATGATACGGCGGCTGTGGATCTCGTTTTTTTTCACGCCGAACGGAGCTTTGTCGAGCGGCAGCTTCCCGTCGGAGAACTGCGTTTCATATCGGGTCGCATCGAGAAATACGGTGAACGGCTGCAGATGGCGCATCCGGACTATATTGTTGCTCCCGACGCGCGCGACGACTTGCCCCTTCTTGAACCGATTTACCCCTTGACCGCCGGGCTGTCGGGCAAGGTTCTGGGTCGCATCAGCCGGCAGGCACTTGCGGCCGTGCCTGAATTGACTGAGTGGCTCGACGAAAAGGTGCTGAATTCGCAAGACTGGCCGAGTTTTCGAGACGCTCTCACTCGACTGCATGCGCCCCAGGACCCGGCCGACGTGTCGCCGGCAGATTCCGCCTGGCAGCGCCTGGCCTACGACGAGCTCCTTGCCGGTCAGCTTGCATTGGCACTCGTTCGCCAACGCAATACCAAACAAAAGGGACGCGCCATTTCGGGGGACGGCAGCGTTCGTGAAAGGCTGCGCGCGGCGCTGCCGTTCTCGCTGACCAAGTCGCAAGTTACAGCTATTGAAGATATTGCGGCAGACCTCTCGTCACCAAGCCGAATGTTGCGCCTTCTCCAAGGGGACGTCGGATCCGGCAAAACGGTTGTTGCACTCATGGCCAT
>JBPCWB010000743.1:0-4886 GCA_051009955.1 Hyphomicrobiaceae bacterium
CCATGGGCGATGTCCGAGATCTCGTCATTGAAACGTCGACGTGGACCATCCGCTATCTCATCGTCGATACCGGGGAATGGCTGGGCAACAAGCTGGTGCTGCTCGGGCCAAACGCGATCACGGCAATCGTGTGGCGCGATCAGGCTATTGAAACAAACCTGACGGCGGATGCCATTCGGCATTGTCCGGCCTATGACGGTCAGGCGGAATTGACGCGCGACTACGAAGCGTTCCTGCACGACTACTACGGTTGGCCGCCCTATTGGTCGTAGACTGCCGGTTCGTCTTTGTCCGCTTCACACAACGGTACGCGAGGGGCCGAAGTCCGATGACCGCATCCATCTTCGCCGGTGCGAGTTATTTTGCCGTCGTGATGGCGGCCGGGTTTGTGTTGGGCGTGATACGTATCCTGGTTCTGGTGCCGTCAGTTGGCGAGTCTGCTGCTGTCGCCGTCGAACTGCCGGTGATGTTGGTATTCTGCTGGTATGTTTGCGGGTTTCTGGTCAGGACGTTTGCCGTGCCGCGATCGGCGATGCCCCGCCTGTCGATGGGTATCCTCGCATTCGTGCTTCTGATGATTGCGGAAGTTGGACTGTCCGTGTTTTTGTTCGAACGTTCGCTTGCCGATCATCTACGTCATGTTGGAAGCACACCGGGTCTGATGGGGTTCGCCGGCCAGGTCGCCTTCGCGCTGTTTCCGGTTGTTCAAATGGCATCGGAGCCGGAGCGGCGGAGCTGAGTGGAGTCCTCTCGGGGGCATCGCGGCGGTTTCATGACCACCACGACGCTGTTTCTCATTCCCTGTTAGAGGCCCGTGTGTCTCGCCAGAGACCTAGGTCCAGCTGTTCGTGCCAGATGGCAGGACAAAGTTAAGGCCATACGTCGCACATGCTTTGATCCATTTTTGCCCCGTCGGTGAATTCAAGTGCACCCTCGAAGGTTGAGCGCCCGGCAAGCAGGCACGTTGCGCTGCCTTCTATGTTGTAGCTATTGAATACGCTGCCGTAAACGTCGGTGTGACTGCGGTAGGCGAATCGGAAAGTATAGGTTTGTCCGACGGGACCGTTGATCGTGACGTTGTTGAGTTTGACCTCTCCTCCCTTGATGACGAAGGCGTATTTGCCGACGTTGCCGATCGTCACATTGTTGAAGGAGAGATTATTATCCCGGAGGGCTAGAAATACTCCATTGCCGCCGGTTCCATCGATTGTGATGTTCTCGATCGTACCCGTTTCGTTTTCAGTACCGAATTGGAGTCCCTGCTCAGCAGTGTTCATGATTGTCACGTCACGGATCGAGATGTCTCGGTTCCGATCTCGGAAATCGATACCTTCGTCGAGAATGTCGTAGGAAACGTCACCCTCCTGCCGCTCTTTGCCGATCGTCGCGCGTTCGATTGTGATGTCGACGTTGTCATCGTAAAATATGATCCCGTCGTCACCGGCATCCCTAATGGTCACGTCTTCGATTCGGATGCCCGTGTTGAATTTGTTGAACAATATGCCGTCATCGACGGTGTTCATGATGGTCACGTCGCGAATGGTTATGTCCTGGTTACGGTTCCAGATAGCTATTCCATGATTTGCGATGCTCCGCGGACCATCGTAGCTCGAGCGAGCCGCTCCGATTGTGACGTCTTCAATCAAGATGGACTTATTGTCATAATTAAACTGGATACCGTCAGCAGCTGCGTGCTTGACCGTTACACCGCGAATGGTCACATTTTCATTGAATTCATCGCCCAGGATGCCCTCATTTGCGGTGTTGCTGATATCAACGTTGGTGATGAACATGTTGCGTTTGTAACTTCCAAGCGCAATGCCGTCGCCAGGCTCGCGAAAAAAGTCCACGACATTGTCGTCATCCTTGAGACGGCCGAAGATTGACAAGCCTGAGACGTGCGTGTTGGAGCCATCCAAGTTCAGATTGTTCTCACCCACGTCTGGCGATGTCAGTTTTGCCCGTGCGCCCGGTGCCTTGAAGTGGGTGACGATGCCGTTTCGGAGACCACGGACGGCGATCGTTGAGCCGCCGCCTTGCAATGTCTGGTCGCCTTGCAGCACCTGCTGGCCGGTGACTTCACCATTGACGATGATCAGCGAATTGGGCCCGGCGGCTTCCGACTGGTCGGTGATACTGCCGCCGTTGCCAACATAGGCGAATCGAGCAAAATCCGTTCCGGTGAGTGCGTCCTCGACGGGCTCGGAGTCGCTGCGGCCGGTGATGACATCGGTATCACGCTCGAGGCCGTCCATCATCCGTCGTTCCTGCTCCGTCAGGCTCGTTAGTCGGTGTGGCGCAACGCCGCCAAGCGACAGCGGAATGCGCGCCCGGGCACCGGCTTCATGGCGCGTATCACGGACATCATCGTGCGTGATCTCATACTCCGCTATCACACGGGAACCTGCACCAAGAACGTCGTTGATGCGCAATTCGACACGGCCTTTGCCGCCGGCGATTTCCTCGTAGGCATCGTCGCTATCGAAGTAATAGCCACCGCCGTACAGGCGCAGTTCGAAAATCTCCGGCGCCAGGCCAATCATTCCGGTCGGCACGCGGACTCCGATCTCGGTGTCAATGCCCATCATCGCGACTTCTTTGCCACCGATCATAGAGATTTGATTGCCCGACAGCCTCGCCTCGGCAAAGCTGGCATTGGCCAATTGTGGGTCCGTTGCTGGACCGTACCAATTGAGCCGCGCGTCGAAATCGTGCGACAGCAATTCGAAGCCGCCGGAGAGCTGCCAGAAGGTGTTGTCGATCTCAGTGTCGCGGACATCGCCACCAAGCCACGCACCAAAATTGAAGCCGGATGACAGCATGTACCGATAGCCGAGTGCAAGGTTGCCCTCCAGCGCTTCATCTTCGAAGAATTTGGCCGTGAGCTGGCTGAAGAAGAGCTGCCGCGCGTCCCAGATGAGGGGAACGAACGCCGTTGACTCGCCGCGGCTGGTGCCGAAGGAGCCGCCGCCGTCATTGCCTCGGCTGTTGTAATAGCCGCCGATCTCGAACCATGGGTGCCATTTAATTGTGGACGTGCTGTTGTTGTTGCCCTCGCCTGCTAATCCTAGCGTTGACCAACCCAGGCAGGCCATCACGAACACCGCAACCGCGCGCGTCGAAATTTGAGTCAGAATCCGATTGCTCATGACCTCAATCCCATGCGTCAAGCACTCTTTTCCGGCGCGCTGCCCCCGGATTTGCCCGCCAACGTAGAGCCCGCGCACGTCCGCTCGAACGCTGCCGGAAATTGGCGCGCAGCGCCATCAACGAACGTTTCAAATTACGACCAACCGACGAAAAGGCGGTGGAAAAAACAGCATGCTGTTGTTTTGAGGTCATCACGCAAGGAAACCGAAGCAGCTCAGCGGAATTGAATCCTGCTTCGCGACGATGTGTCAGTGTCGTGCGCTCGGCCGGCTCAATGGGCCATTAGGACAGGGAGTGAAAGGTCTCGCAGAATGGTTCGGCTGACGCCACCGAGCAGCGCCTCGCGATACCGGGAGTGGCCATAGCAACCCATGACCAAGCTGTCGGCATGGCGCTCGCGGGCGTGTTCGAGAATGGCTTCGCCGACCGCCATATCCTCGCGAACGTCCGTCGCGGCCGTGACCTTGATATCGTGCCGCGCCAGGGCCAGTGCAACTTGGTCAACCGACAAGGATCGTTTGACTTCGCCGGATTCTGCGGTTTTCACCGAAACGACCTCAACGGACTCGGCCTTACGCATCAACGGTACGGCATCGAATGTCGCGCGTGCCGATTGCGGACTGTCCGTCCAGGCCACCATAATCCGCGTTGGATGCGTATCAACCGACAGCGTTTCGGGGACCACGACGACCGGTCGGCCCGAATTCAAAATGACGCGCTCGGGGATTTCAGCCCAGGCTCCCCATTCCTCGCCGGTGGCCTGTGGCATGACAACGAGATCCGCGGACATGGCGTGTTCGACGATGACGTCCGCGACGAGCGATCGGACACCCTCAACATGGCGCCACTCCGCCTCGATGCCCTTTTCGTGCGAGATGCTGTCCTTAACCTTGCGGATGGCCTCGACCTCGGCGATCAACACCTCTTGCGGCGTCTCAAAGTATTGCGGAGGCAGCTCCGCTCCAAAGGCGTAGGGTGCAACGAAGTCAGGTGAGACGACCATGGCTGTGAGGTGGGCTTCGTGCGCCTGTGCGAGCGTTGCAGCGCATCTCCAGATCTGCGGTGCGCGCGCCGGAGACGGCAGATAGGCAAGGATCGAACGGTAGGTCATGGCAAGGACTCCGCGCCAGAAATTGTCCATCGGGACGATTGCATGGGGCGATGTTGGCGTCGTTGACACACGTCAACGCCGAACACCGCGAGGTGACGTCTCCGAAGCGGCGACCAAGGAATTGACCTCAATCAAGGCCTGCGCCGGGACATGGTTCCACGATGATAACCAGCTGCGCTGCGGCATCCTGCGGGCAAGAAGGGCCGTTGAATGCGAATGACGACACTTGTTCAGGCACTGGTCCTCATTGTGGTGTGGGGTATGAGTGGTTCGGCGAACGCTCAGGATATCGATGCTGGCCGGCTCCTAGCGGAGAAACTGTGTGTGCGCTGTCACGGCATCGGCCGCAGCGACGTGAGCAAGCTTGCTGCGGCTCCACCGTTTCGCGTCATAGCCACGCGTTATTCGGTATGGACGCTTGAAGAGTCATTTGCCGAAGGGATCGTCGTCGGCCACACGGCGATGCCGGAATTCGTGCTGAATCCGGACCAGATCACCAATCTGTTGTCCTATATGGACACACTGACACCGAGGACGAAAAAGGCCAAGTGAGCGACGAACGTCTGCATCAGGACCACACGCAATCGGCCATCGAAGCCCGCCTGGAGCGCGGTCCACGCCCATC
>JBPCWB010000744.1:0-8122 GCA_051009955.1 Hyphomicrobiaceae bacterium
CATCTCAAGTGATCAGGCTCTGGCGTCATCCGTGCCCAATGAGTTGTCCAAGGCCCCATGCAGCCCGGCCATCGCCTGCTGCACAGGTTTCCCAGTCATATGGGAGGTGTAACTTTGCCACTTTCATGACGCTGATGCGGCCGATTTCTGCTCAATTGTTCGGAAACGCCGGATTCATTTGGTTAATTCGACCTGAGGCGGCAATTCCGGTGCCGCAGGTGTCCGTATCGTGGGCGTTCGGCACCATGACACGTGCCGACAAGCCACGGCACAAGCACCGCATTGCCTTCGCTTCGTCATCGCCTTAGCATTCCGGATGACCGATGCCGGGTAGCGATGCCACCGCCCGCAGAATCAGTGTCTGAGGAAGCGCCTATGGAATCTGCCGTGCAACTGGACGGACGCCGCGAGAACATTGAAACCGCGATCGCCATTCTGCGCCAGCGTTTCGCAGATCGCGCGCAGACCGGCGAAGCGATCCGCCGGCAGCATGCCCACACCCTGACGTGGCTGGACAATCAGCCACCGGACGTCGTTGTCTGGCCAAATAGCACGGAAGACGTTCGCGACGTCGTCCAGATTGCTGCAACTCACGATGTCCCGATTATTCCATTTGGCGCTGGCACCTCATTGGAGGGGCACGTTAATGCCCCATTGGGCGGCATCTCGCTTGACTTCACTAATATGGCCGAAGTTCTTTCGGTCAATCAGGAAGACCTTGACTGTGTCGTGCAGCCGGGTATCTCGCGCAAGGCAATCAACGAATATCTGCGCGACACGGGGCTGTTCTTCCCTATCGACCCCGGAGCCGAAGAGGCAACATTGGGTGGCATGGCGGCGACGCGCGCGTCCGGCACCAATGCCGTGCTTTACGGGACGATGCGTGAGAGTGTGTTGAACCTCACAGCCATCATGGCCGACGGATCGATCGTGCGCACCGGAGGCCGCGCGCGCAAGTCGGCGGCCGGCTATGACCTAACGCGCTTGCTCGTCGGGTCGGAAGGCACGCTCGGGATTATCACGGAATTGACCGTCCGCTTGCACGGTATCCCGGAGTCGATTCTGGCCGCCGTCTGTCCATTCAAGACGCTCGACGGAGCCTGCAATACAGTCATTCAGGCGATTCAGATCGGGCTCGGCATCGCCCGCGTCGAACTTCTCGATGAGGTTCAAATCCAGGCCGTGAACCAACACTCCAAGATGTCTCTCGATGAATGCCCGACGTTATTCCTGGAGTTCCATGGGACCAACGTCGGCGCGCGCGATCAGGTGGATAACTTCAAGGCGATTGCCGAGGGGGAAGGTGCGCTACGATTCGATTGGGCTGAACGCGAAGAGGATCGGCGCAAGTTGTGGAAAGCGCGGCACGAGGCCTACTGGGCCGTCCGTTCGACGTGGCCGGCGTTGGATACTCTGGCTACTGATGTCTGCGTTCCGATCTCGCGCCTGGCGGAGTGTGTTCTCGAGACCAAGAAGGACATCGAGTCGATTGGACTGGTTGCCCCCATTGTCGGTCACGTTGGCGACGGCAATTTCCACACATCCCCGGTGTTCGACCAGAATGACCCCGCTGAGCGGCGTAAGGTCGAGGGCTTCCTGACGCGGCTGGCCGATCGAGCCATTGCGATGGAGGGCACGTGTACCGGCGAGCATGGCATCGGTCAGGGCAAGGTGAAGTATTTGAAGGCGGAACTGGGCGGTTGTGTCGACATCATGCGTCAGATCAAGCAAGCGCTCGATCCACAGAATATCCTCAACCCCGGAAAGATCGTGCCGCCAAACTAGCCCATTCGGCAAGCCCATTTCATTAGAGTGTCGACCGCTGCAGGTTGGCATACCGGTTGCGACGGCCCTGTACATTACCAGCGGACCCAGTTGAATGCCTCCGCGCAACGATTAACGCCAGGTTAACGCCCACGCCAGTTCAAGTTTCGTCTCGACGAAACAGGTCGGCTGCGATCGCGAAAAGTCTATCTTAACGCAAATTTGAGACAACGATCGTGGGACGCGATCGTCGTGACTTTTGTGGTGCGCGCCGTCTATCGAGGCCCCGCGGACAGGACTGCGGTGTCGATGGTACGCCGGTCACCTGACGCGCGACATCCAGGGGCACGGAATGCCGGCATGGTAGATCAGACAAAGTATCTCGACCCCGCCATTCCCCTGGCCGCACATGAAAAATGGTCCGCCTCGGTCATCTTCAAGCTGGCAATCTACTTTTGCGCCTGTTTTGCCGCCCTGACCTGGATTCCCAACCAGATTTGGGATCCCGATGGTCGGGAGCTGATCTACGTGATGGGTCTGATCGGTGTCTGGCGCTATGGTTGGTGGTTCAACCATTGGGTGCGGGCGATGATCTACCAAAGGATCGCCTATCCCAAGATTCGTGCACGTGCCGACGCCATTTGGGAGTCGGGCTGGCGACCCAAGCGTCTTCACATTCTGATGACAACGTTTCGAGAGGAGCGCACAACCGCCCAAGCCGTTGCCCGATCGATTTGCGCCGAAGTTCGCGCCATCGGGCGACCGGCGACGGTGTGGTTGGGATCAAGCGAGGCAGAAGATGAAGCAACGTTGATCGAGCACTTTCGGTTGGTTGGAAGCGATCTCGATCTGGAACTGCGCATCATCCGTCAAAATCAACCCGGCAAGCGCATCGCGATCGCATTGTTGTTGCGCGCGATGTCTCGCGAAGGGCTGGGCAAGGATGACATTGTCGCCTTCATGGATGGCGACTTCGCGCTCGACAAGGGCTGTTTGTCGCTGTGTTTGCCACTGTTCGCCGCTGATCCTGACCTGCATGCCGTGACCACCGATGAAGACGTCGTTGTCGTCGGTCCGAAATGGTTGCAATCGTGGCTATCGATGCGGTTCGCCCAGCGGCGTCTCGCAATGCAAAGCCACGCGCTGTCCAATCGGGTGCTGACGCTGACGGGTCGGTTCTCGGTGTTCCGCGCCACGCACATCGTAACACATGACTTCATCCGGCTGCAGGAAGCAGACTATCTCGACCACTGGCTGTGGGGAACATTCCGCTTTCTGTCCGGTGACGACAAGAGCAGCTGGTATGCGCTGCTGCAGCATAACGTCAAGATGCTCTATGTCCCGGACGCGCGCGGCTATACCATCGAGATTGTCGAAGGCAATGGTCGCCAGCGCATGGTCGAGAACCTGCGCCGATGGTCCGGCAATATGCTGCGCAACGGTCAACGCGCCATCGCGCTCGGGCCCAGGCGCATGCCGTTCTTCATCTGGTGGTGCTGTGTCGACCAGCAACTGGCGATCTGGACGATGTTATTTTCGCCGGTATTGGCGATTGCCGCGTCACTCAAGTTCGGTTTTGTTTTTATTATTGCGTATGTCGTCTATATCGCTATCACGCGTGGATTACTGTCCCTGGTCCTATTTCGCTATTCAAGAACCGTCGATTTGAATTTTATCTGGGCGCTCTATGCGAACCAGTTGATCAACGCGTTGGTCAAGATCTACATGATGTGGCGTCTGTCCAAGCAGAAATGGTCGAACCGGGGCAATCAGAAGCAGGGCTTTTCCGGAGACGGTTGGGTCGTCGCCGCGCGTGAGTGGATGGCGTTCTATTTGACGACATTGTCTTTTGCCTCATTATTTTTATTCGTAATTGTTTACTCGGGATTGATGGCCGTTCCGGATTGGAACACATTCTTTTTGATGATATAGCCGCAAATGCAATCAATTTTATATTTTAATTTTATATATTCCCCAGATGTCTATGTCATTCTCAACAGTTGGGTGTGGCGGACCGGGCCGACGGCGAAGTGGTCGTTGATCCGTCTGGGTTGAGCGTGCCGATAGTCGCCGTCGGTCAAGATTGTGGGCTCTTGGGGAGCAGTAACGAGTATGGGTGCAGGTGGGTCGAAGATTGGTCGGGCGGTCGCCAATTCGCCGTTTCGCGTCGTCGAAGGCGGGCTGGATCGCAAGTCCGACATCAGTGTTGTCGGTCTTGGTTATGTTGGAGCGGTTTCCGTCGCCTGCCTTGCACAGCTTGGCTTCAACATGGTCGGCGTCGATATCTCAACCGAGAAAGTCGAGTCGATCAATGCGGGACAGTCGCCCATTGTCGAAGACCGCCTCGAAGACCTTCTGACGGAAGGTGTCGCAGCAGGCCGAATATCTGCGACGACCAATCTCATTACGGCCGTATTGGACACCAACGTTACCTTCCTCTCGGTGGGCACACCGACAGCAGCTGACGGCAGTTGCGATCTGACCTATGTTCGCGAAGCAAGCCGCGCAATCGGCCAGGCTATCGCCATGAAGGACGATTTCCATCTCGTCGTCCTGCGCTGTTCGGTCCCGCCCGGAACGACCCTCGACGTCGTTGGCCCTGAGATAGCAATGGCGTCGGGCAAGGAGGTTGGCGAGGGATTTGGTCTTTGCTTCAATCCCGAATTTCTACGCGAAGGCGTTGCCATTGCCGACTTCTTTGCGCCGCCGAAAACGGTCGTTGGCGCATCCGACGACAAATCGCGCCAGATGGCCACGGCAATATACCGCGAGATCGATGAGAATGTTCTGATCGTCTCGATCGAGGCAGCGGAAATGGTCAAGTATGCAGACAACGTCTGGCACGCGACGAAAGTTGCATTCGCCAACGAAGTCGGTCGTATCTGCAAGTCGTTGCGCATCGACAGCCACGAGGTCATGGATGTCTTTGTCCAAGACACCAAGCTCAACCTGTCACCTTACTATCTGAAGCCAGGGTTTGCGTTCGGTGGATCCTGTCTGCCAAAGGAAGTGCGAGCAGTAGGACATCTCGCAGATGAGCAAGGTATCGACGTGCCACTGCTCAATAGCCTGATGGCGTCGAACGCCCAGCAGATCGATCAGGCCGTGACGCTTCTCGAACCATATCGTGGCAAGCGCATTGGCATTCTTGGACTGACGTTCAAGCCAGGCACCGATGACGTCCGCGAGAGCCCGATTCTCGAACTGATGGCGCGCCTGCGCGGACAGGGCGAAGATGTGCTGGCCTACGATCCGAATATTCAGTTCGGCTCGAGCCTTCAGGGTCAGCTGGCTTACGTCAAACACGCGACAGCAAGCCAGGCCGATCTCATGGACGAGTTGGAAGCGCTGTGCCTGCCAAGTGGCGAAGAGCTGATGCACTTCGCAGATGTCGTGGTTGTCGCGCACGCGACGAAAGAGTTTCGCCGTCTCGTTTCCGAGCGCGATCCCGGCGTACACATCATCGACCTGGCTCGCATTTACCCCGCCGCCAAAGAACTTCCCACTTATCAGGGCATCGCCTGGTAGTCTCTGTTGGGAGGTTCCGGCTCGGTGCCAGCCTGCGTGGCCGACGCTTCAGCTGACCGGCTGCAGAATATGAATGACACGATTGGCCAGCATGTCTTTCACTTTTGCCGCATAGGCCGCCATGTGGGGCGCCGCCGCGTGCGCCTTGAGCGCGTCTGCGCTGGCCCACTTCTCGATGACCATGAAGGTGTCGGGGCCGATCGGAGTCTGGAAGCTTCCGAAACCATCCGCATCAACGACCGGCGCATACTCGATACAACCGTCTTCGGCATGAACCGCCGGCATGTTGGCCCGAAAGGCCTCCAGCACGTCTTCGCGTTTTCCCGGCTTGGTGGTGATGACGGCAACGACTTGTATCATGGGGACCTCCCAGGTCTGTGGGTCTGGCTGAAACGCGTTGATCAGCCTATCCAGCAAAGTGCTGCCGGTCACGCACTATCGGCGAGTTCCTTGATCGATTGGACCATTGCATCTTCAACCTGAACGCCATCACGTTTCGCCGCCTCGCGCAGCGCCAGTCGACGAGAGCCTGGCAGGCGTGTGCCGGGATCCTGATCAAACTCCTCGATGAGTCTTGACAGGCGATCGAAATACAGGTCGGTCCCTGAGAATGCCGCCGGATCAATCGCAATGACGAATTGTCCGACGTTGGGCGGGCCCCCGTGCTCATCGAAAAAGGAAGACGCTTCAAACGCAAAGTTGGCGCCTGTCAGTGTGACGGCGATCGTTTCAACCATGAAGGCCAACGCCGCACCCTTCGCGTCGCCGATCGGGAGCAATGTTCCACTTAACGCGTCCTGGGCATTGGTTGTCGGTGCGCCATTGGCGTCTGTCGCCCAGCCCTCCGGGATTTCTTCACCCTTCTGGGCAGCGGTCAGTATCTTACCACGTGCGACCCGAGACAGTGCCAAATCCACAACCGTCGGCGGCCCGTCCTGTCGCGGCGCGGCAAACGCAATCGGATTGGTTCCGAAGAGACGCCGGGTGCCACCCCATGGGGCCATCGCCGCCGGTGTATTGGCCAATGCCAAGGCAACCAGCCCGCGCTCGGCCAGACGCTCGACATGCCAACCAAGAACGCCGCAGTGGTGCGACCGCGTAATCGCCGCTGCAGCGATGCCTGTCTGAGCGGCACAATCCGGTAGTGTCTCGATTGCGGTTTGGAATGCCGCATACGCAAAGCCATTGCAGGCATCGATCAGGCAGGATCCAGGGCGACGTTGGATCAGGCATGGTTGTGCAAAGCCGTCAACCTTACCCGCCTTCGACTGAAGCGTGTAGCTCGCTATTCGCGACAGTCCATGCCCTTTTTGACCATCGATCTCGGCCTGCACAAGCGCTTCAGCAACGCTCCAGGCGTTGTGCTCGCTGGTCTTGGACGCAACGAACGCCCGTTGGACGAGTGCCGCGAGATCATCCTGGCTGATTGTCGTTGCCACCGGCACTCCCTTCTGCTGCTCGACTTGCCTCAGAGGCAACCGGCAGCTGTCGACTTATGTCATCAAGCGAAATACCTCACTGGTATCCCAGAGACAACTCCGACTGCCGGTAAGAGTGCAGGGCCTGTGTACGTAGAGCAACGAAGCGGCTGGTCAGTCCAATTCGAGCCGCAGCCGCAGGTCGTCCATCATCTTGGTCCTCAATTCGACCCCGATACCCGGTGTTTCGTGGGGACGGGTGTAGCCGTCCTCAATCGGAATATGGTCAGCAAACCCACCATAGGGTTGAAACACGCCCGGATAACTCTCCGACCCGCCGAGTTGCAGTCCGATCGCCATGTTGAGACCGAGCTGATGGCCGCCATGCGGCACGCATCTGCGCCGCGACCAGCCCATTTTTTCGGCCATATCTAGAATGCGAAGGCTTTCCGTCAGGCCGTAACACAGTGAAGGATCGGGTTGCAGCCAATCGACATGGGGCCGCAGTCCACCGTGGCGCAGCAGATTCCTGAAGTCCTGCAAGGAGAAGAGGTTCTCGCCCGTCGCCAGAGGCGTACTCAGCGTATCAGCCAGAATGGCATGCGCGCGGAAATCCAGCGGATCGACCGGTTCTTCGAACCACAACAGACCGTAGTCGGAGATCCGGCGGCCGTAGGCCAGGGCCTCGTCGAGGCTGAGGCGGCCATTGGCATCAACCGCGAGATGGCTGCCGTCGCCGGCGATTTCGAGAGCCCATTCAATGCGTTGGCAGTCGGTGTCCAGATCGGCGCCACCGACCTTCATTTTGAGGATCTGATAGCCTAGCTCCCGACAGTTCAGCATTTCCGACTGTAGACCGTCTTTCTCCTTGCCTGGATAGTAGTAACCACCGCCGGAATAGACGAGCACCGTGCTGTCAAACTGACCGTCATTGTAGCGGTCTGACAGCAGTTTCCACAGCGGCACCTCGGCGATCTTTGCGACGGCATCCCAGACAGCCATGTCGATCGCCCCGGCAGCAACCGCACGATCACCGTGACCGCCGGGCTTTTCATTGCGCATCATCGTCGCCCAAACGGCAAACGGATCGAGGTTCTGGTGCACGTCGTCGATGAGCACAGCCGGATCGCACTCGAGGATCCGCGGTACCAAGCGTTCTCGAATAATGCCAGACTGTGCGTAGCGGCCGTTGGAGCAGAACCCGAAACCGGTGACCGGCCGGCCATCGCGTTGAACGTCGGTTTCGATCGCAACGACGCTGATCGTCATCTTGTCAAAGGAAATTACGGAATTCCGCATCGCCGACGGAATCGGCGCGACAGCGTCGCGAATAGCCACAATTCTCATGTCGCGATCCTTCCGTTCATTCGCCAGCAGTCTATAGCCAACACGTCAAGTAGCCAGCCGCTGGC
>JBPCWB010000745.1:0-8269 GCA_051009955.1 Hyphomicrobiaceae bacterium
GCGGCGATTTCGAAGAGCCATGGCGCAATGTGCGGCAGTTGCGCAGCGGGTCCATTGCCGAGATTCAACGGCATTTGCAAGCCGGCGGCTACGCCATTAGCAAGATCGACGGTAAGATTGGTGCCAACACGAGAAGCCAGATTGGGCGCTATCAGATTGCTGCCGGCCTGAATGTAGATTGCTGGCCGTCAAAGGCATTGCTGGCGCAAATGCGCAAGTAACGAAAGCCGCTGTGCGAAAGTAAGACATGCACGAATTCGACGCCTTTCTTGATGATATGCGACTGCAAGCCCTGGCGGCCGGGCTGCCGGCAGAGTCATTCGCGGAGTGGACGGCCGCGCTCGCACCGGATGATCGCGTCATCCAACGCAGCGCAAACCAGCCGGAGCATATCCGGACGGCTTCTGACTATGTCAGCAACCTCGTTAGCGATGCGCGGATCGCGCAGGGCCGAAATCTACAGGCGACCCATTCCAATCTCTTGGCGCGGATAAATGATCGATACGGCGTCCCGGCTCCGATCCTGATGGCAATCTGGGGAATTGAATCAAACTATGGACAAGGGATCGGCACGTGTTCCGTCCTGCGATCTCTTGCGACTTTGGCGGCGATAGGGGGGCGGCGCGCGGCCTTTTGGCGTGAACAGTTTCTAGCGGCATTGACAATACTTCACCGCGGCGATGTCACCACGGACCAACTGGTCGGTTCGTGGGCCGCAGCCATGGGGCAGACGCAGTTCATGCCGACCACCTACCTGGAACACGCAGTCGACTTTGACGGCGATGGTCGCCGCGACATCTGGCAAAGCGTTGCAGATGCGTTGGCATCGGCGGCCAACTATTTGGACGCGGCCGGTTGGATCGCTGATGTCCCGTGGGGTTGGGAGGTCTCATTGCCGGCGGGCTTTGATTACCTGCTGGCTGGGCAGGATGAGCCCAGGCCGCTGGCGTTTTGGACCGGCGCCGGAGTCTTGCCGGCAACCACCAGTGCGACCAACGGTCAATGCACCTGCACACTCGTCCTGCCGGCGGGATCTGCTGGACCAGCATTCCTGGCGACGCCGAATCTCCAATGTCTTCTCATATACAACAATGCGATGGCCTATGCATTGTCAGTCGGGCATCTGGCGGATCGAATTGCAGGGCTTCCGCCGATCGCAAAGGAGTGGCCGTCAGAACAACCTCTCGATACCGAACAACGGCGGGAACTTCAGCAGCGGCTGGTTGCTCTGGGCTATGACACAGGCGGTGTGGATGGTATTCTTGGGCGAGCATCGCGTCGTGCGGTGCAGAAATTCCAACAACACTGCGATATGGTACCAGATGGTTACCCGAATCGCGTTGTATTGGAAGAATTGCGGCGATCGCGATAAAATGGCGGTCGGATCGACCGTCTGGTCGTTGCTCGGCAATAGTTCAACAGGGAGCTTACTATATGCCGTCTCGCATGCGCCTGTTGGGCCTGACAGCATTATTGATCGTTGCGACGCTCGCACATGCTCTGGCGCAAGCCGTGACCAACCGTGCAAGCTTCATAGATCCGTTTCCGAAAGGTGAGATCTACAAGCTTCACCTGGTCGGTGACTGGTTCGCCGATGGTGTGCGGAGTGTCTTGTCTGCGACACTGACAGATACCGGTCAAATCCAGACTCAGAGCTCGGTTATTCAGGTTCGTTCGCTACGGCGGGCCAGCTGGGATAACGCCGTTTCAAGAATCGAGCAGGTCGGGCGTCGCGATGCGATGGACATCGCAGTGGTCATGTTTGGCGCTGCAGAGGCCGGCTCACTGAGTGTGCCGGGTCGTCGCCGTGTTCGGTTCGGCACGGAATCGTGGAAATCGCAGTACATCAGGCGAGTCGACCGGGCCATGAAGGCACTACGTAAAACCGGGACTGCGGTTTACTGGCTCGGCATGCCGACGTTGGGCCGCTCGGACCGAAACCAAGCCGCGCAGTTCATCAACGAGATCTTTCGCGAGCGAGCCTACATCAACGGCGTCAAATACATTGATACCTATACCGGATTTGCCGACGAGAACGGCAATTACAGTCCTTACGGACCTGATCTGACCGGGAAAATCCGTCTCCTGCGCACCAAGGACGGTGTTTACTTTACAGGGGCCGGATATCGCAAGCTCGCCCACTTCGCCGAACGCGAGATTCGGCGAGATCTGCGCAAGGCCAAGTCCGAGCGCAAGGTGCCCTTGGCGGGGAGTGAGTTGGAACAGCAGCGCGTCAACCCGAGACGAGCCCAGCAGGCAGCCGTGGCGAAGGACAGCGCCGGCGGTCAGCAGAAACAGCGCCCGCGAGCCGTTCCGCGGATCGGTTCCGACACCGTCAGTGCCCCCAGTCCTGTGCGACAGGTGCCAGGACTCAAGGATCAGAAAGCCGATGACGGTGTCATAGCATTGCGGACCATCGAGAACGGTATTGCACGGATTGAAAAAGTCAAACTCATCAGGCCGGCAATCTCAGCCAACGTCCTGGCGCTTCTGACTCGCAAACAGTCTACGAGCCAGCCCGCTCGATTGGGCGACAACGTCGCCGTTGAACTGCCCGGCGGGTTCATTGCATTGAGCTCGATCACGACAGCCAGCACCAGCGGACCGGGTGCGCGCCTGCGCAGCCTGTCTCCCACCCAATCACCGTTCTTCAAGGTATGGGCAAAGGGTGAGCGGCTAACGCCACGCAAGGGGCGGGCGGACGACATCGAATGGCCGCGGCCGGAGCCCTTGCCTGTTCAGCGGACTGCCCTTCGGTCGCCGCAGAGCGACGCGCCAGCGCGCAATGGTGAGATTGCGATCGAAGATAGTCTGCCGCCGTTGCCCGAACCCAATCCGCGGGCGCGGTAGGTTAAGTTTCTGACAATTGCCGGGCGGCAGAAACGCAAATCTGCGAGCCCCGCCGGGCTCGCAGACGTGCAGAGATCGTTGAGATGCCAACACCATAACGGCGGTGGCCGGTGCTGAGAAGACGGTAGGAACTACGCCGCTTTGCCTTCCAGCAGTGTCTTGTCCGCCGAGCCGCGAATTTCAATCGTTCGCGTTTTCATGCTTTCAGGAATGCTTTGGACAAGATCGATGTGCAGAAGCCCGTTGACGAGATCGGCGCCGGTAACTTCGACGTGGTCAGCAAGCTGAAAGCGTCTCTCGAACCCGCGCTGGGCAATACCGCGATGAAGATACTCGGTCTTTTTGTCCTCTGCCTGCTTCTCACCGCGAACGGACAGCGTCGACTCTTTGACGTCGACCGTTAATTCGTCACGTGTGAAGCCTGCGACGGCCATCGAAATACGGTACTCTTGCTCACCGCGACGTTCGATATTGTAGGGCGGATAGGTCGGCGCATCGCCCTCGGAACGCGGAACCGCGTCGAGGAGCTGGAACAGTCGGTCGAAGCCAACAGTAGAGCGATAGAGGGAGTTGAAATCATGATGTCGCATGGAAGGTCCTCCGTTAAAGAAGCGACGTTCGGTTGTCCTGCCCATTGTGGGCCAGGTCGTTTGCTGGTGTGATCCCAAGGCCTCGGCGATCACAACTTTGAGATGGGAAATAAGGCGCGCGATTCAAGCCCGGCGAAAAACGGCAGCGCAGCGCTTTCTCGGTCGAGGGATATAATCGTCTGGAACACAAGACAAATTCGATATCGTTAATGCCTTGTTAATCCTACGTTCATGTTGCGAGGCGCAGCGTTGTGACGGGGCAAAGGCAACATTGAGACGATATTTGGGAGGACACCCATGTCGCGTATAGGGACCCGACGCTTTCTCCAACGCCCGGCACAAATCGCGTTTTTGCTGACGGCCTCGGCCGCGGTCGCGCTGGTGGCGGCACCGCAGATCGCGATGTCTGCCGATCTCGGCTACGACGACGCTTATTCTGCGAAGCCCACACCGTATGACGATCCACGTTACGCCGATCTTTATGGTTCGGAGCGTAAGAGTCGGCAATACCGTCGCCGGGATCGCCATGATGATTACGATCGCTACGCGCGTCGTCGTCACGAAGACTATGGCGATACCTACGACAAAAATACTTACGACAAAGGTAATTACGACAACGGTACCTACGACAAACGTACCTACGATAAAGATGCGCATCGCGAATACCTTCCGGAGCAACGATACGCGCCGGAACATCGGCCTTATGCGCGGGACTACGAGTATAGGAGAAAGTCCTACTATCCGCGCCGGCGCCGAAACACTGGTTACTACTGGGGTCCAAATTGTGTGCCGCGTCCAGTGGTACTGCGACGACTGATCCGCAAAGGCTGGCACGGTTTCCACGATCTCGAATTCCGCGGTCCAAGGGCCAAGGTCAGCGCCGACCGCGATCGCGGCGGTCGCTATCGATTGACCATTGACAGGTGTTCCGGTCACGTTTTGAAGGCACGCCGCATCCACTATCGGCAAACTTATGGCCGCCTCAACGGCCGCTACTCGCAGGTGCCTTACAGTTACAAGTAACAGCTGGGACGACGGCCGTCTCGGTGGCAAGCAGCTGCCAATCATTCGTCAGATCAGATTGCAGGTCGGCGCTCGAAAGAGTCGCCGGTCTTGCCGTTCGGCTTAAGGCCGCTTGCGTGAGGTGCGACGTCGCGATTATCGACGTTGGCCGGCCTACACATGGCTTCGGTTCGCTGTCGCGAGACTGTATTACTCAGCTTCGGCCAATTGCCATTGCGCCCGCCCGAAGTGGCTAGTATGGATGTCGCCGCGGAGGGCTATATGACGCTCATTTCGATTGCGCGAAATCCAATACCAAGCGGTGCCACTGCCGGGTATTTCGCCGGCTATGATGGCGAAAGGCTGCGCTATGCGATCTGGAGTGCGACCGTCGGGCCGCGCCGCGGCACGATCTGCATATTCGCAGGTCGCAGCGAATATATAGAGAAGTACTTCGAAACGGTGGCAGACCTGCGCCGCCGCGGTTTTGCCGTCGCGATCTTCGATTGGCGCGGTCAGGGCGGTTCATATCGGCCGATCGACGACCCACGCAAGGGCCACATCCTTGACTTCTCCGAATACGATCGCGACATCGCGTGCTTTATGCGCGAAATCGTGCTGCCGGATTGTCCCCCTCCTTTTGGTGTTCTGGCTCACTCTATGGGCGGCCACATTCTGCTGCGCAACATAACCACGCCAGGAAGCTGGTTTGAGCGGGCCGCATTGCTCGCACCGATGGTCGAATTGCATCCGTCCATACTGCGCTACCCGGCGAAGCTCGTCCGCACGTATGCATCACTTGGAACGTTGACGGGTTTTTCGAAGTTATATGTCAGCGGTGGCACACCCACACAAAGCTCGATCGGTGATTTCGAGCACAACATCTTGACGTCCGATCGCGAGCGCCACCAGCGCAATTTCATGCTGGAGCAAGCTGCGTCCCACTTGCTGACGGGATCACCGACGATCGGCTGGCTGCGCGCCGCGATGAATTCGATGGCAATGATCAATCACCCAGACTTCTTCCACAAAGTCAAAGTTCCAACGTTGATATTCTCGGCTGGCATGGATGTCATTGTGCCGTCGCGCGCAGTCGAGGACTATGCGGCGCGCCTGAAGTCTGCCACGGGTATTCTTCTGCCCGAATCCAAGCATGAGATCCTGCAGGAAAACGACGATATTCGAACGCGGTTCTGGGCGGCGTTCGATGCCTACTTTGGAGTAGGACTCGAGCAGGAAATGGCCTAGAACCCGATCACTTGGGGTGGAACCATTCTGGCGAGCGGCACTTGCGATGACATCAAGCAAGCCGGCGACGTGCGTAACGGCTTGAGGTGGTCCGCGGGGGGCAATTCGTCAAACACACTGATGTGATCGTGGTTTATGCCGCTTATAAGCGTCTATTCAAATCGTGCCAGCCGCAGTACCCTTCATGAATGAAGGTCGTGGCTCACAATTGCCTCATGTCCATAGTGGTCCTACTGTGTTGCCTTGCTCCATTGCGCGCACATGCAGAGACAGTGGTTGATCTGGAACTCGTTCTGGCGGTTGACGTCTCACTGTCCATGCAGCTCGACGAGCAACAGCTCCAGCGCGACGGCTATGTGGCAGCATTTCGAGATACGACTCTGCACAAGGCGATTCAGTCTGGCAATCACGGCCGGATCGCCGTCACATACGTCGAGTGGGCCGGCGCCGGCATTCAATCCGTCGTCGTGCCCTGGCGTATCATCGGGTCAGGTCGCGAAGCCAAGAGCTTTGCAGACGAACTGGCAAGCAAGCCAATCCGCCGCGCGCGAATGACGTCGATCTCCGGCGCGTTGCGGCATGGCCGCCAGTTAATGGCAGTCAACGGCATCACAGCCTTGCGCCAGGTAATCGACGTCTCGGGGGATGGTCCGAACAATAGCGGAGCGCAGGTCGAGACATCTCGCGACGAGCTGGTCAAAAGCGGTATCGTCGTCAACGGATTGCCAATCATGCTGCAATCCGTCAGCAAATGGGGTGGCTATTTCGAGATCCCCAACCTTGACCACTACTACAGTGACTGCGTCGTCGGGGGCCCGGGGTCGTTTGTTTTGGCAGTGCGAAAGCCGTCGGAATTTGCAACGGCAATTCGGCAAAAGCTCTTGCTGGAGATCGCCGGCCTGCCGCTTGTCGCCGAGCCACGTCTCATTCCCGCGCAGTTTGCGCCAGCCCGACCCAAATACGATTGTCTGATCGGCGAAAAGCGTTGGGACGAGTATCTGCGTGACAGCGAGTAGGTCGATGCAGCTTGGACGTGGGGGCGAGTTCGGCCATTGGCGCAGTCGCCTTCCGACCAGGTCCCAGCAGCGACGTCGGTCTTAAATTGCGAGTAAGTCCGGCCATCGTGCCTCACGGGACTCGCTCGGATGATGGGTGGCGGATTGCTCGTCGGAAGGAATTGGTCCGCGGAGGGGTGCATGCTGATGAGTTCGGAGCCATTGCCTCGCAATGGCCGCTCACGACCGTCGCCAGCCGTCTGGCAGAATCTGCGAACCTGTTTTCTATGGACCGTTGAGGCTACGGATTGCGAGAATTATCTGACCATAAGTGATTGAAATGACATCGCTGTACTTGCCCTGTGACGTCGGATCGCTTTAACCCTATCATCCAATTTGCTAGATCCCGGTACGATTCCGGACATCGCACCCGCAGCCGCGAAAGTGAGTACGTCGAATGCCGCAGCAGGATATGCTCAAGGCGACACCATTGACGGTCAGGCAGGCCAAAAAGACAAAGAAGGTCGCGACCAAAAAGATCAAGGTGACGCCGCTCGAGTCGGCGCTCCGAACGCTCGATATTGAGGCAGTTGGCTTGCGGCAGTTGAATAAGCAACTGTCAGGTCCGCTGGCAAAGCCCTTCGCTCAAGCCGTCAAACTGCTCAAATCGGCCCAGGGCCGCGTGATTGTCAGCGGCATCGGCAAATCCGGCCATATCGGCCAAAAACTCGCCGCCACCTTCGCCTCGACCGGGACACCGGCGTTTTTTGTTCATCCGAGCGAGGCCTCCCACGGCGATCTCGGCATGATTACGCCGCAGGACGTGGTACTGGCGCTCTCATGGTCCGGAGAGACAGCCGAGTTGGCCAACATTCTCAACTATTCACGACGCTTCGCCGTGCCGCTGATTTCATTGACGTCGCGCTGCGCCTCGGCTTTGGGCAAGGCGTCGGATGTCTGTCTGGAGTTGCCCCCGGCGCAGGAGGCCTGTCCGCATGGCCTGGCCCCGACTACGTCGACGACCATGACACTCGCGCTCGGCGACTGTCTGGCGATCGCACTTCTCGAGGCCAAAGGATTTTCGGCCCACGACTTCAAGGAAATTCACCCGGGCGGATCGCTCGGCGCCCAGCTGAAGTTCGTTGCAGATGTGATGCACACGGGCGAGGCGCTGCCACTTGTCTCCCATAAGGCCGCGATGAGCGAGGCGCTGGTGATCATGACCCAAAAGGCGTTCGGCTGCGCAGGTGTGGTCGATGGCAAGGGCAAGCTTGTTGGTATCGTCACAGATGGCGACCTGCGACGGCATATGGGCGACGATCTGCTCAACTGCGCCACGCAGGACGTGATGACGCGTCGACCGAAAACCGTTCCGTCCAATTCCTTGGCGACGGCAGCACTCGAAATGATCAACGCGTCACGCATTACCGCATTGTTCGTGGTCGACAAGAGCAAACCGGTCGGAATCATTCACGTGCACGACCTGCTCAGAGCGGGAGTCGCGTAGGCATTTCGGCGCGACCCGTCTGATGATGCGTTAGCCTGCAGCCGCCATCAGTTCATCGATCTTGCCGGCCTGGTCCA
>JBPCWB010000746.1:0-14319 GCA_051009955.1 Hyphomicrobiaceae bacterium
ATGCGAGGATCGACTTGCGGCAGGATCGCAATATCCTCCTCGAACTGATCCTTGTGCAAGGCGAGCAGCCGTATCGCGCCCTGTCCCAAGCGGTCTCGCGTAAGCAGTGCGAGGGCGAGTGCCGTCAGCCATGGTGACTTGACGCGCAGCGCCAACCGAAGAAGACGAACGGGCAGATGCAAAGGCGGGATCGACGGGGTTTTCATGACTGTGGCGAGGTTTGCAATTGCAGGTTCTTGCTGAACCAATGTCCTTCCGAACGGCTGAGTGACTCCCAATCCCCCTGGGCAACGATCCGGCCGTTGCTCAACACGATGATGATGTCACATTCGCGAAGCGTTGACAGCCGGTGAGCAATCAAGACTGTCGTGCTTGATCCTCGCAACTGATTGAGCGTCCGTTGTACGGCCTGTTCGGTGATGGTGTCGAGGGCCGACGTCCCTTCGTCGACGATGAGGACATCAGGCCGCCGGTACAACTCCCGCGCGATGGCAAGGCGCTGCTTTTGCCCACCGGACAGGCGCTCGCCGCGGTCGCCAATGATCGTCGACAACCCATTTGGCAATTGCTCTACGAATTCGTCGGCTTTGGCATCGGCGATAGCGCGATGCAGCCGCACCTCGTCGCCGTTGTCGCTCCAAAGCGTCAGGTTGTTCATTGCCGTGTCGTTGAAGATGACCGGGTCCTGCGTGATGTACCCGATCCGCTGGCGCAGTTCGTGCTTGTTCAGTTCGCTATAGTCGCAGCCGTCCCACAGAATTCTGCCTTCGCTTGGCGGTGCGATACCGGCAATGACATCGACCAGCGTCGTCTTCCCGGCACCGGTCTCGCCGGCGATCCCGATCACCGCCCCGGCCGGCAGCGTCAGGCTGATGTCGTTCAAAATCGGCATGGAACCGTACGCGACACTGATACCCTCCAAACGAATGGAAGTCTCAAGCGGACTGGGTACGATGTTGCCGCTGGGTTCTTTGGCTTGCGCGACCTGATCGAGGCTGTCGCGGAGCAGTGCGATCGCACCGATACCTTGCGTGAAGCCGCTCGCTGTGCGCTGCAGGCTGCCCAGCCGCAGTATGGCCCGGTAAAGGAACAACAGCGGCAGTACGATTTGGTCGATCGTATGGCCGAACATGCTGATCGAAGTCAGGGCAAAGAGCAGGCCGATGAAAATGGCCAGCGGCTCGATTGCCGCGGCTGGAACGATCTGAAGAACATTCATGACCAGCGCCGTTCGCGTTCTCCGTCGCAACACGGCGCGCGTTTTGTCGACCAAGGTCCGGGCCGAGCTGGTCGCCTTCAGGTATTTCATCGAGGACAGGAACATGTGAAAGAAGTGCTGGCTGAGCTCGTTTTTCCGGGTCAGATCGTGCGATTGCCGATTCATGAGTTTCAGGATCGGAACGTACGCGAGACCAAGCAGGCCGCCCCCTGCTATCGCGAGCAGGCTCATCTGCCAGTTGACCAGGAACGAAGCTGCCAGAAACACCGCAACGAAAATCGCGCCAGACATCAGGTTGGCCAGAGACTTCGTCGCCCCGACGGTGGAATCGACCTCGGTCGAAAACAGATTGATGAAGTGTGATTGGTTCTTCGAAGCCAGGAAGGGGTAGTTCGCGAGAGCGAGACGCTGGATGAGTTCCGCTCTGAGCGATTCCCGGAAGTTCAAAAGCAGATAGGACTGATAAATGCCCGCCGAAATGATCAGAAAAAACTTGATCGTGAAGGCGCACACTATGAGGAGTGCTGCCGAATAGAACGAAAGGCCCATCCCGAAGTAGGACAGGAATTCGGTGGCGGTCCGTGTGATGACCGAGGGCTGCTCAGTCTGCTGGAGTTGATCGAGGATCGGCAAAAGCAGTGAAATCCCGACGACGTCCGCCAACGCGGCCAAGAACGTCGCAAAAGCGAGCAGCGCGAAGCGCAGCCCGACCCGGCGCACCAGCCATACGGCGTGATCGATCAGGTTGCTCTTCAGATTTAGTTCTCGGATCATCCGCTTTGGTGTTGATCAGGGTAGTCGGCGTTTGTGTACGATCGAGGTCGTCAGGCAAACATCCATATTTTCGCTCGATGGTCTTCCTGGCAGTATCCCGGCGCGCTATTGGCCAACTTCGCTTTGCCCGTCAGGACGCAGAACGCGCCCATTCATCACGCAGGATCGCCATGTTGATCACGTCAAACGACGTAAAATCTCTCAGTATGTGTTGCCTTAATCGCCCCTCTTCCTGGAACCCGAGCTTTTTGAACAAAGCGATTGCGGCAACGTTCTCAGAATTCACACCAAGATAGATCCGATTGAGATTGAGCCGGTCGAAGCCGTGGCGAATGATCAGTTTGCCGGCCTCGTAGGCAATCCCTTTGCGTTTGGCCGAATGCTCGCCAATGATCAACGCAAACTCCGCGCGACGCGATATCCAGTCGATGCGCTGCAGCGAGATGTTGCCAACATGCTGGTCCGTATCCGACTCAATTATCGCCAGGTGCAGCACGTTCCTTTGCTGCCTGAGGCTGTCGTAGAAGGCGAGCGCGTCATCCCGGTTGGTGGGAAAGGTTCCGTGTTCGGTGAACCGGTCATTGTCTTGATCATTGAACCAGCTCGGGTAGTTCCCTTCGATATCCGTCCTTTCGAGCGGACGGAGTGTGACAACCTGGCCGACCAGGAAGGCTAGGTTTGTCATTGCGCTAGTGTCCTGCTTGGATATGTTCGTCGGATGGTCACGATGCCGCTGTGTTGTTGTACGTTGGGCGTCCGGGCATGTTTGGCATTGCATATTCGCTGGTGCGAAGCATTTTTTCATTGTGGTAGTACGCGCCGCCAGCATTGAACCATTCCCTGATCGTGGCGACTTCACGGATCAACGCGTCTGGTTTGTCCGACAGCACCTGCTCTATCTGGACATGCAACGCATCCTGCAATGCATCATCCCCAAAGACGAACTCTTTGTTCCAGGTCGGTGCACAGTAGAACAGTCCGGCGAATATGAGGGCCAACTCTTTGCGTCGGTCGAGATCAATCCCCTGCCACCAGAGATTGGAAATCAACTCGACGTATTCTGCCCGAGAGTTGGCCGGCGTAACGAACCCACAGTGGTCGTACCAGCCGCGATCCGATACGAGGACAGGAATTCCAACCGCTGCTGCCTCGATGCCGACCGTTCCGTGATAGGTGATGATGGCCGTACTGTTCCGCAAAAGTTGGGTGTTGTCCCAATCGACCGGCGCCAACCGAATGTTTGCAGCGCAATCACCGGCCAGGATTTCCGCCAGCGTTATCCCGCCGTAGAGATCCTCACATGGGTGCCGCTTGAACAGCCAATTGACGTAGCTGGCCTGTTTGGCCGCCTGGTAAGTCGTGATGATCCAGTCGTGGAAATCACGAAAGTTCTGCATGCCGTGGTAGTGCGGCATGTCGAACCAATGTGATGCATAAACGGTTACCACAGGCTTTGTTGGATCCCAGCCAAGCCGCTCGGACATGTCCTCCTTGTCGACCCGGGAGGCGGGCCGGCCATAGGCGTAGACGCCGCCGAGATCTCCGGTCTTTCCTTCAAACCTGTTTTCAAGATAACGCGTGCCGGCACTTTTGAGGGCCTCCCTCTGCGCCTCCGACATTGAGTTGAGCTCGGCGACGGTGGGACGCCCGACACACTCGAAAATCCCATCTGGAGACATCAGTCGTGTTGGTCGAAACGTGCCGAAAAGGGAAGTCAAATTGATGACTTCGACATTTCTTTGCTGGGCCATCCATGTCATCGGCCCATACGGTAATCCGTGCCAGTGAGAGGTCAAAAGCAGGCCGTTGGCATCACTGAAGAGGTGATCACTCATCTCCAGCGATTCGATGGTCTCGGCCAGGTGATCGACGAGCAGCGGATGTGAAACATCCACCGTGGCGGACTGCTGCCTTCGCAGGATCTGGTCATAGGCAATCGAGGCCGGAAAGCCGAATGGAAAAGAAAGGCGCAACACGTCATCAGGCTCAGAAACCTTTCGCAGCAGAACCTCCGCCTCACGCTTGGCGCGATCGGTCACAGCTCGCGGAGCAACTATGGAGCGGACGTCGGTTATGCCGAGGTTGTGAAATGTCTTCGTCGCTTCAGGTATGCGATAGGCGCCTGTAATCCCAACTTCCCTGCCCTGGGGCAGTCCAAGTGCCGCACGCATGAGTGTCAGTCGGAGCCAATGGTTGGGATTATCATACGTCCCGTCGATAAAGGTTGGCTGCACGAGTCCGTCGGACATCATGGATCGCGCAAATCTCGCCATCAGAACTTCGGTTTGGTGGCGCTGGCGATCAGCCAAAAGCTCCTTGTCAGTAGGAAAGAAGGAACGGCGGGTCGCGTGGACGGCGGTGTAGTATTCCTTGAGTTTCAGTTTGGTGTGCTCAAGAATTGCCGATGATTTCGGTTTGTTGACGTGCATGGGTGGGTTCGGCGTCGCCGTCAGGAACGAGTTGAGTTCTCGCGATTCGTATCTGATGCCGTCAGCGAGGACACGAATAGCGTTCCAATTGATTGGGGCGCCAAGCATAAACTGGCTTTGCGAACAGGCTTGCCTGGTCGAGCATCGCAGACTTGATCCCGACAACCAGATCGGCAGAAGCCAAAGCGATTGCAGCGGGTGTCCGCGAATCCACCCGCACCAATGACGAAGATGCGACCGTGTACCGGTCGTACTTGCCTTCTCGGTCGCGCGGATGCGGGCGAATAACGAGCCTGGAAATCTGCATGTCGCCTAGCGGTTCGCCCGATGAGATCAAACCAATGACTTGCGCGATTGCGTCGTGCTCCTTGGTATCGTTTGCCCGTCCCGCCAGCCGCATCTCTTCACCACACTCCGAACAGAACAGCGCAACCCGATCACTTGTTCTCGCGCTCCATTGCCTTCGCACCGATGCGATCTGGGCTTGGGTTATGGTTTTGGACTGTTCCAGCATCCGGTCATGGTGAAGATCACCGACGACGGGGCAGCGCTCAGCCGGGATCCCAAGCGATGCACTGACGCGATCCGCCATCTTCGCGGTCGTGCACGCAATGACGTCGGGCAATACCAGCGCGCCGCTGCGCGATGCAAATCGGACGGAAAGATTGAGATCCGAGTCCAGGGCCGCCGCAGACGGAATGCCGCGCGCTCGCGCCGCCTGCCAAAGCAGCACGTCAGTGTCGTCGTCGATATCCGAGGTCGATGTCAAAACGGCGGAAGTCTGTCGGGACGCGAGCAACCTGCCGGGCTCGCACGCCTCCGGCCAGTGCCGGACATCAATGCCTGCGGTGCGCATCTTCTCCAGTCCCGGTAGTTTGGCCAGGGCCCAGAGCCCATGGTCGCGTTGCGCGACGTACCAGCGCTCGAGGCATGCATGCCGACGTGCATTGTCGAGCGCCAGAAGCAGCGCCGTCAGGGCGTCGGTGCCGCCTGGATCGCGCGAGTAAACGAGAAGACTCATTGTCTGAGTTGGTCGAGGTTGTCGAAGACTTTGTGGAAGGCTGTGGCAACATCATCAAGATCGGTCTGATCCATCGGCGGCCGCGTCAGCTCGTGCGTAATCACCCGGTTGAAGTGGGCATCCTCCGCGTTGGGGCAATCGCCAAGCGCGTAGCGAACGTCACCGCCGTAGTGTGGGCATCGGAATGGACATTGCAGTGAACCGTATCCGATCAGCTCGCGATACATCGGCGAGAGGTAGATCGGTTTCACGTACCCGGTGCCCATCAAAACCCCCTCGTGCTCGCGCATTTCCGTCGGGGCCAGCTCGGCCTTGATGGCATCCGCGAATGTCGCCCGCGACACGCCGGTGACCTCCGAGTCGTAGCTGAGGGCGTGGACATAGTAGACATGGTCATTGCCGGCACCCACCTTCGGCATGCTCAGTCCCGGCAGTTGATTGATCTGGCGCTCGAGGTAGCGGACATTGTCCTGGCGTTTCGCAATCAGTTCAGCGCCGCGCGCGAGCTGGCAACTGCCAATGGCGGCTTCGATCTCGCCGAGGCGGAAATTGAAGCCGATCATGTTCGAAAGATTGCTCACGCCCTTTTTCTCGACTACGGCTTCGGCATGGTTGCGGATCAGTTGAAGGCGCTCGGCTAGTTCCTCGTCATTCGTCGTGCACATTCCGCCTTCGCCGCTGTGAATGTGTTTGTGATAGTTCAGGCTGAAGACACCGATATCTCCAAGCGAGCCGACCGGGCGGCCCTTGTAGGTCGCGTAGGGCGCCTGGGCACAGTCTTCGATGACGTGAATGCCGTGTTTCTTCGCCAATGCCATGATCGGGTCCATGTCAGCGGACTGCCCGAAGATATGAACGACGATGATAGCCTTTGTGCGCTCCGTGATATGCGGCTCGATGGTTTCCGCGGACAGAGTGTAGGTTTCGGGGTCGATGTCCGCGAACACCGGAACGGCATTGAAGACAACGGCAGCCGTCGCGGAAGCAATCATGGTATAGGGCGAGCAAATGACCTCGTCACCTGGCCCGGCACCGACGGCGCCAACGGCCGCATACAACCCGGACGTACATGAGTTGACGGAAATAGCGAACGCCGTTTGCGTTGTCGCCCGCCATGCCTCTTCGAACTTCAGCACTTCCTGGCCACCGTAGAAGTCTGGATGCCACGTCCCCAGAAAGCGCGACAGGCAGCCCGAGTCGAGCACGTCCATGACCGCCTTCTTTTCCGCTTCACCGATGAAGTTGTGAGCGGGAAACGGCTTGCGCCGCACCGGGGTTCCGCCAAGGAGCGCGAGCTTGCTCATGATCGGTCCTTCACCTGATTGGCCATCGCCAGGCTACGCAACGTCTCGGCGCATGCGAGACTCTCGAAAGCGGAACTGGTGTCGCTGGAAAGCGCCTTGCCATGGGTCCAATTCCTGATTTCATCGAGTGCGTCCAACATTGCTGAACCATAAGAGGTTGCGACACGGGCGCCGTCTTCGCGTGACACGACATGTTCATGCCACGCACCCAATGACGCCTTGCGCCGGCGAACAAAGAAGCCGAAGTCTTCGATCGCGATCGAACCGTTCGTGCAAAACAGCTCGAGTTCGAAGATCGCGTAGTGCCGGCCGTCGAGGCCGATGAGGTGCAACGGTGCGCCATTGGACAGTGTCAATGTTGCGTCCACCGTTGGATCGCCATCCACACCGTCGAACAGGGTCCGGTGAACGGCCACGGCGTGCGCGCTCAGGTCCGTGAGATAGGAAACCAGATCGAGCATGTGGCTCGCATTGTTCACCACACCCCGGCAATACCGCCCGACGACCGAACACACCTCGCCCCATTCGCCGCTGGCGATTTCAGACTTGAGGGCAACCATCTCGCGGTCCCAGCGGCGCTGAAAGTTCACCGCGACGGGAACTTTGCGATCGGCGAATTGGCGAACGAGCGGTCTTGCCGTCTCGACGTCGCCGCCAACCGGTTTCTCGCAATAGACCGCGCGGAGATCCACGGATGTCAGCCTTTCCAGCTGTTCGAGATGCGACGAAGTCGGGCTGGCCAAACTCACGATATCGTACGAGTCCGATGCGAGAGCTTCGTCCAGGGAACCGTAGACCGTGGCAACACCCCACCTCCGGCTGAAGTCCTTGCGGTTTTCCGCGTCGGGATCGACACCGGCCGTCAACGCGAAGTCCGGATGGCGGATGTACGCGAGGGCATGCGTGAGGACATCGGTGTCTGTGGTTGCACTATTCAACTGACTGCCGACTTTTCCGCAACCAACGACGAGCGCCTTCCACGGATTAGACGTATCTGTGTTCGACGTCTGCATTCTTCACGGCGATGTCCGGATTGTCCTTCAACCAGCGCAGCATGTCTGACAATCTGAACTTCGGATCTTGAGGGTATAGCGCCTCGAACACATGTCGAATGACATACAGGTCCTGCGCTGTGTCCAACGTCAGCCTGAGTTCGGGACGGCGCTCATGCTCCGGAGCTTCAACATTGGCCAGGCTATAAATGTCGGGGTTGCGGTAGATGAACAGGCTGACGTGCTCATGATCGGTTGGATCACTGGTCCGCCGCGCGACATCGTCGAGCACCTTCGTGGAGAAGACCTGCGTATCCATGCCGATCGGATAGCTCCGGGTGAGAACATTGGAAACGTAATCGAAGCCTGCCGCGCGATACGTGTCGATCACAGTCGAAACAATCCGCGGATCAATCAACGGACAGTCGCCGGTGAGCTCGACGATGACATCGGCCTCGTGGGCGTGCGCCGCGTCGAGAACCCGCTGTAGCACGTCGTCTTCGCTGCCGCGCCAGAAGCCGATGCCGAGTTGCGTTGCCAGGTCGGCAATGGCCTCGTCATCGCTGTTGGTCGTCGTTGCGATAACGATTTGGTCCAGCTGATCGACAGCCCGCAGCCGCTCGACGATGCGTTCCAACACGGGCCGTTCCATGATCGGAGCCAGCACTTTGCCGGGCAGGCGGGACGAATTCATGCGCGCTTCGATTATGGCAACCGTCCTGCTCATTCGAGAAGATCCCAGGACAGCGGCGTGCCTCGTGCGATCGGGCGGCGAGCCTTTTTTCCAATGACCGTGTCCAGGTGCTTCGGTGCCAGACCGAACCCCGGCCGGATCGACCTGACGCTGTCGGCTGTCAGGGCCTCACGTTCTGCGATGTCCGAGACTGCATACAGCGAGCGACGAAATCGGAGATTTCCGCCTTCGGCCTTCTGCCGGTCGAAGGATATCTCGCCCAAGGCTTCGTGCGCCGTGCCGCAATTCTCCACGAGTTGGGCGAGTTCATCGGGTTCCAAGGAAAACGCTGCGTCGGGCCCGCCGTCGGATCTGCGGATCGTCACGTGCTTTTCGATGATCGAAGCGCCAAGTGCGACCGCGGCAGAGGCGACTGTCGTCCCCAGCGTATGATCCGACAGGCCGGCGACGACCTTGAATGTCGAAGCGATATGGTCAATCGTCCGCAGGTTCATCTCGCTGGCCGGAGCGGGATAGGCGCTGACACAATGCAGCAGTGCCATCTCCTTGCATCCCGATGTCCGCGCGGCATTCACCGCATCGGAAATCTCGCCGATCGAGGTCAGACCGGTCGAAATGATCATGGGTTTGCCGGTCGCGGCCACGTATCTGATCAGGGGCAGGTCGACCGCTTCGAATGACGCGATTTTGTAGGCCGGGGCATCGAGCCGCTCAAGCATGTCGACCGCCGAGTGGTCGAACGGCGTCGAGAAGATCGTTATGTTGCGGCTGCGCGCGTGCGCGAACAATGCTTCGTGCCAATCCCAGGGCGTGTGGGCCTGTTCGTAGAGTTCGTAGAGACGACGCCCGTCCCAGAGCCCACCTTCGATCAGAAAGTCCGGCCCCGGGTGATCGATCGTAATGGTATCTGCGGTGTAGGTCTGAAGCTTGACGGCGTGGGCGCCGGCTTGCGCCGCAAGATCGATGAGTTCAAGGGCGCGATTGATATCGCCATTGTGGTTGCCCGACAGCTCCGCAACGATGTAGGGCGGCGCGGCGACACCAATCTCGACGCCATCGATTGTCATCGTTGCTGTCATGCGCTGGCCATCCTGAATGTCGATGGTCCCTCCTGAACAAAGCCTGCCTGCATGAACAAGGCGGCAGAGGCTTTGTTCTCTTCGAGCACTGTCGCGACCTGCTCGGCGCCCGGCGTCAGGCGCCGCGCCAGGCGCAACGCTGCAGCGGCAAAGCCCCGGCGCTTGAAGTTCTGATCCATGGCAATTGAGATGGTGAACTGGCTCGCTTGCGCCGCTGTCGTTTCCTTGTCCAGGCGAAGCATTCCGACACTGGCACGATCCACTTCGACAATCGCCAGGAGGCGATCCGGATTATCGAGCGTCGATGCCAACCATTTGCAGTGCGCTTCGAACGTCGGCTTGTCTGGATTGAGTGCATAACGCCGTGTTTCAGGCTGGTTTTGCAACGCAAACAGCCAGTTTTGGTCGCCAAGATCGCCCGCCCGCAGGCCGACGACTTCACCGGTCTTCGTCGTTGCCGTCCCGATGGCGGCAATCAGCAGTCGACGTGAGCCTTGACCATCCACCATCTCGCGCGAGGCGCTGGATAGCTTCGCCCGCTTTTCCGCATCATGCATGAGGGTGCGCAGTACTGTCGCTAGACCCCGCGGTTCATCCAGAATCTTTCGGGAAACCACTTCAGCAGCGCCACGAGCCGCAAAGCTCGAAGCTAAATCGCTCTGATTGTCGACGACGGGAATGGCGACGCTCGGAATACCGATGCAGGCCCGTTCAAAACACGACGAACCCGACGCCCCGATGGCGAGGTCGGCAGCCGCGTGAATCTCCGGCAAATCAGGCGGAGAAATATGCAGCGTGTCGTTTGGCCCAAGCAGCTCCCGCACCTTGTCGATATGCGGCGCCAGGACGCTCAGCACGACATCCGTGGGCCCTTTGTAACCGGACTCTTTGAGACCCTGGAGAACCTTGCACGTGAGGTTATAGGGGTCCGTCGCACCGAGCGAAACGACGATCCGCTCGACGTCCTTGCGGGCGAAGTGATCGCCGCTGACTTTGGCTCTCATCTGACGCCACGCCACGCCCAATTGTGCGTAGCTCACCCCGACCAGCAACAGCGCGTGCTGGCGGAGGTAGGCCCGATACGCTTCGGGATCACGGTTGGGTGTGGGATCCACCAGGATGTCCGCATGGATATCGCGGTTGGGCTGATCTTCGAAGACCACCGTCGTGGTGCCGGACCTTTGCGCGCCGAGAAGTTCCCGACTGTCGAGGCGATGGCTGTCGAGCACGGCCACGCGTGCCTGCGACCACCAATCGGAATCGGACGTCACTTCGAACCTGTCGTCAACGAGTGCCGAAGCCGCCGGCAATCCGGTGGCGGACGTACATATTCTAACGTCCCAATTCGCCCAGGCGAACATTTCGGCGCCGGCCATGCAGCGCATGACGTGCCCGGCGCCAACTTCGGCGCCCGCATCACACCGAAAGGCAACGCTTGCTCGGCTATGATCTACAGGCATTCACGTTCGCATCTTTGAGCGATTGGGCAGGACCTTGAAGGTGGAACGGTTCAGACACTGGCCCGAGACACCCGGCGGGATTCGTTGATGCTTGCGAGCGTTTTGTCCTGTGCCACCAGGGCAGCGGTTTGCGTCCAGTCCGTCCCCGGACGCCGCGCGAACAGGGCGGTGAGAAAGTCCAGATCCTCGCTGTAGTCCAGCGTCCAGCGCTGTTCGACCCACTCGCCGCCCGGCGCGGTCAAATTGGAGCGCACCAACTCGGGGTTGCGCCGGATCCACGGCGTAACATGCTCGCGGTCCTGCTGGCTTGTCGCCGTTTGCGCTGCGAGCCTCAGCGCGCGGCCTGTAAATGCCTCACAGTCCAGCCCGTGGGGGAAGGACGGCGGCATGTTGTTTGCAGCGTAATCCGCATTGTCCTTGATCAGCAACTCGATCACCTGATCGCAGACTGACGGGTCGATCAACGGGCAGTCGCTTGTGACCCGCAGCACAATGTCGGCGCCGAGTTCGTCATTGGCGAGCGCATAGCGCGCCAGGACATCATCGCCAGGGCCGCGCACGACCACGACGTTGGCCCTGCGGGCTTCCTCCGCCACCTCATCGGAGGCAATCGAGTTCGCAACGGCGCAACACACGACATCCGACCGCGCTATCTGCTCACAACGTTGCAGGACCCAGGCAAGCACGGTCTGACCGGCGATCTTCTGGAGGACCTTGCCCGGCAGCCGGGTCGATTCCATGCGCGCCTGCACGATGGTGGCGACCTTCACCGTGCACCCTCCACACTAATTTGGATCTGCCGGACAAGCGTGTCCCAGCCGCAATCGTATACGCCGACGCTCATGCGACCGTCCTGTGCGAGTTGCTGCGCAGAATTTGATGCAGCGCGTCCACGACGCGCGATACGTCTGAGCGTTCCATTGTTGCGAAGAACGGCAGCGACAAACAGCGTCGGTAGTAGGCCTCGGCACCCGGCAGGTCCAGATCCGGGTTGCGCGCGCGATAATAGGGTTGCAGGTGAACCGGAATGTAGTGGACCTGCGTGCCGATTTGGCGGTCGCGCAACTCGTTCATGACGAACCTGCGGCTGAGGCCCGCTGCTTCGAAGTCGATCAACACCGGATAAAGATGCCAGCCGTCGTTCTGATGGGACCGTGATACCGGTGTCACCAGTGGCGCCAGCGGGGCGAGTTCATTGCGATAGGCCGCGGCGAGATTTTCACGCGCCTGATGCCAGCCCGCGAGCTTGCGCAACTGGCTCGTGCCGAGGGCACACATGACGTCGGGCAGGCGATAGTTCCAGCCGATCTGATGCATTTCGTAGTACCAAGGATTGGCCTGGTCCTTTTCGAACGCCAGTTCGCCTTCGGTAAAGCAGTCCGGATCGCGGATCATGCCGTGCGATCTGAGGCTGCGCATCAGTTCCGCCATGTCTGCCTTGGAGGTCGTCACGACACCGCCCTCGGTCGTCGTGATCCCTTTGACAGGATGGGTCGAGAAGGCAGCCGCACTGCTGCCAGGGCTGCAGCCAATCTGACTGGCGCCCAACGCGTGGCAGGCATCTTCCATCAGCCAAATACCCGCGCGTTGTGCTACCGCAGCGAGCCCTGACATGTCGCAAACCTGGCCATTCAGATGCACAGGCACGGCCCCGACAACATTGATCCCTGCTTCACGCGACTTATCCAACGCGCGCTCCAGCGACGCCGGCGTCAGGAGGCCGCTATCCGGGTCGACATCGGCGAACACGACTTCGCCGCCCGCCATGCGCACGACATTGGCGGTCGCCAGGAACGTCACGGTCGGCACGATCACGTGGTCTCCGCCTCCGACACCGAGGCCGAGGACTGCGAGGTGGAGGGCGGCTGTACCGCTGTTGCAGGCGACGGCGTGGCCGGCCCCGGAGGCCTGCGCGAAAGCCTTCTCATAAACCTCGACGGCCGGGCCCGTCGTCAGCATGTCCGACTTGAGCGCGTCCATCACGACGCGAATATCATCGTCGTCGATGGCCTGACGCGCATAGGGCAGGAATGGAGATGCGCTCGTCATGTGTCGAATTTCAACGGGTTCTACGTGCCGGCCGAGATCAGTTTGCGCACGCTTGCCTCATCCAGCCATTCGTCATTGCGATCGGACGAATAGCGAAAGCCTTCGGCTACCGGTCGTGATGACCCGTAGATTTCGCCCGTGTCAGTCATTTCGGTCGCGGGCGGGCAGATGATGTAACGATCGTCCAACTCGATCGTCATGCGGGCATCGTCGTCCGTGACCATGATCTCGTGGAGCTTTTCACCGGGGCGAATGCCGACAATTCGGTGGGGCAGCTCTGGCGCAAGTGCCATCGCGAGGTCAACGACCCGCATCGACGGGATCTTGGGCACGAAGATTTCGCCACCGCGCATCAGTGCAAGCGACGACAGGACGAAATTTACACCCTGTTCCAGCGCGATCCAGAAACGGGTCATGCGCGTGTCGGTAATTGGAAGACTCTCGGCACCTTCTTCGATGAGCCGCTGGAAGAACGGCACCACGGATCCTCGCGAACCAATCACGTTGCCGTACCTGACAACAGAAAACTTGGATCCGGTCGTACCTACCAGGTTGTTGGCCGCGACGAATATCTTGTCCGAAGCGAGCTTCGAAGCACCATAGAGATTGATCGGGTTCGCCGCCTTGTCGGTCGAGAGCGCGATGACGTTCTGGACCCCGGTCCGCAGCACCGCTTTGACGATGTTCTCCGCTCCGTGCACGTTCGTGAGAATGCATTCGAACGGGTTGTATTCGGCGGTCGGTACGATCTTCATCGCGGCCGCGTGCACGACGGTATCGATGCCGCGCATCGCCAGCTCCAATCGTGCCTTGTCTCGAACATCGCCGACGAAGAACCTCAGACATCGCGTGACATCAGGTCCGAGAAGCTGCAGCTCCTGCTCCATTTGCCACTGTTTCTGTTCGTCTCGGGAAAAGATGACCAGGCGTCGTGGCGGCCCGGCACTCAAAAGCCTGGAGACAAAGGCCCGACCGAACGAGCCGGTTCCGCCCGTGACCAGGAAGGACCTGTCCGTAAGGTTGGGAATATTGTGGTCGTATTTACGATTCAAATGCTTGCCCTGCACAGGTTGCGGGTTTCGCCCACGCTACCGCACTTCGGGTGAAACGTGTTCCCCGGTTGTTCAGTTTTGTGACATGACTCGGTTGGAGCAGTGCTGCGCCGTCCTGTCAGTTATTGATGCAGCGCCCCACACTCGACCAGCGCGTGCGGTTTACTGCGAAGAACAAAACTCTGTCGTGGTACCGAGAGCGGTAGCGTCGCCTCTACTTTTTCGACGTCTGGCTCGACGTTTTTT
>JBPCWB010000747.1:0-2784 GCA_051009955.1 Hyphomicrobiaceae bacterium
GCCTTGGTTTGGATGCCGCCGATCGGAGAGCTCAAACGCTATCCGAATCTGAAAGCCATCTTTTCCATAGGTGCCGGTTGCGACCACATCCTTCGAGACCCCGATGTGCCGAAAGATCTTCCAATCGTGCGCCTGGTTGACGACGTTTCAGTCCGCGATATGTCCCACTACGCCGTGCATTGGGCCCTGCATTTCCAGCGCAATTTCGATCTCTACGCAGAGCAACAACGCAATGGGAAGTGGCAGCGTCATACTTATCGCGATGTCTCCGAGCATCAGGTTGGCGTGCTTGGGCTGGGCGGCATGGGCACGCCGATTGCGCGTCAGTTCGTCAGCCTCGGATTCAAGGTGTCGGGCTGGTCGCGAACGCTCAAGTCCGTCGATGGGGTTCAGTGTTACGCTGGGTTGGACGAACTTCCGGATATACTTGGGAGTTCAAGCATTATTGTCTCGGTCCTGCCTCTGACGAGCGAAACGGATGGCCTGCTCAATCGAAACAGGTTCGCAAAGATGCTGAAAGGTAGCTTCATCATCAATATTGGACGCGGCCCGGTGATCAACGACACCGATTTGATTGCGGCCTTGGACAGCGGCCAAATCGCAGCAGCTGCATTGGATGTCTTTGCGGTTGAGCCTCTGCCGTCAGAGCACCCCTATTGGACTCATCCTCGAGTCTTTGTCACGCCACATGCTGCCGGCCCGACACAGGACATCTCCGCTATCGAGCAGATTGTAAGCAACATCCAAAAGCTCGAGGACGGCGAAGCACCGCACCCCGTCTGGAATTGGGACCTTGGCTACTGACGTCGTTGGATGTAGCAAAGGGTATCCATAGGGCGATCATTCGAGCGCTGTTTGACCATCTATCCCTGCAAGTGCTGCTTGCTGACGTATGTCTGGTAGTCCTGGATTTCCTTTTCGACCTGTGCCTTGTCCCAGCCGAGGATATCAGCGACGCTTTCGGCGGCGCGGCGAACGGCTTCCGGCGGAACTTGCACCTGCCAGCCGAGATTGGTCCGGCGAAACAGGATGTCCACCAAATGACCAGGTGCCTCGCGCTCGGCAACATGGCGCAGGACGCCAGTTGTAATTTCCGGGCAGGCTGGAACCAACGGTAGTGTATTGGTGTTTTCCGGAAAGGTTGTTGCATCGTAGGACACGTCGGACCGCGCTCCTCTCGGAGGCAACAATCGGCGCACGCGACGTACGGCTTTGCGAGCGGTTTCGCGGTGATGCATGACCCAGCCCCAGGTGACCGTCATTGCATCTTTCATGCCTTCGCGACCAAGGTCATGAAATATGCCGGCTGGTGCACGCCGGCCCTTGGCACGATTGGGGTCAAAGGTAATCGGTCTCGCTCCGGCCCAAGACAGCTCGACATCCTTACGCAGCAGTTCGAGCTTGGGCAGCATGTAGTTGATCTCGTCGAGCAAAAACTCAATGTCGTCTTCCGTCGGGTGGACATCTTCCAAGTCACCTTCGCAAACCGTTTCGGTTGGCCCGATGTAATGGAGGTCTCCCCACGGCAGGCAGAACATGTGCTCGTTTTCGCGGTTCAAGCCAGCAATACCAAAGCCGCGAAACTTGTCCGGTAGCCGGACGGCAATGTGAGTGCCTTTGACGGCAACGATCTTGCGCGCGGGCGGTGAAGCGGGTGCCGCGATTTGGTTGACGGCATCAATCCAAACACCAGTGAAGTTCAGCAGCACCTGCGCCTGTACCGTTGCTGGTGATGACGCGGAAAGGCGATCTTCGAGAACTGCCCGCCAGCCCCCGCTCGGTTGTTGCTCCAGCGTCGTGACTTCCGTGTAGTTTCGCACGAGCGCGCCATGATTCTTGGCTTCGAGCAAGGCGTCAATGCACATGCGCTCGGGCCAATCAAACTGGTAGTCGCGAAAACTGAACACGCTCGCCAAGGTTTCAGGCGCCCGCAGGCACGCGACCAACGGATGCTCTGCTGCGGCAACGTCCGGACCGCGTCGCCAGTACTTGATGGAAGGTCCGCCAAGGTTGAGGAGACGGAGCATCGCCGCTCCAAGATCGACTTGCCAGCCCGGATACGCATCGTCGCGGTAGATCGGGATTGCCATATCGAGATTGCGGAATCGCTCCGGCGTCGAAGCCAAAAACTCGCGCCTGGCCCGCAGCGAGCGCACCGCCATCGAGACGGCCGTTCGCAGACGACGGGGGCGAACGAAGAATTCCAATGGCGATCGCTCGGGTGCGAGATATCGCAATCCACAGTGAACGATTCTGCTTGATCGGCTGCTCGCCGCAGATGCGAAGTCGTTCTTTTCGACCAAGAGCACACGATAGCCTTCAGCGGCAAGATGCTGTGCCGTGCTGCACCCGTTGATGCCGCCGCCAATGATCAGAACATCGAACTGGCCGCCATCAAGCTCAACGAGTGGAGACCGTGCGCCCAACCCGCTCACGTGCTGCAACCTCTCGAAAGATGCCGTCCAACGAGGAGACAAGTTGGCAAGGAAAAACGGGTCACGATGGATCTCTCTTTTCGAAACAACGGCAATCCGGGAAATCCTCAAGAGGCCAAAATTGACGCGCACTTGCTGCTCTAGGGAGTGAGGCAAGCACTATGCGGCGATTTCAGTTTATCCGGCAAGATGCACCAAGATCAGTCGGTCGTGGTGTGACTGCCGCTAGGTTTGTGCGACATGGGACGTCCTTGATGCCGGCCTACTATTGATCCGCCGTCACTCCGACCTCGGCTGTATGTCGCCGATCAGCTTTGAAAGGAGCTGCCAAGCAACGCTAGAAACTGCT
>JBPCWB010000748.1:0-5897 GCA_051009955.1 Hyphomicrobiaceae bacterium
ACCGGTCTGAAAGATGCCTACAAATCCTTGAACGAAGCCTTGGTCCATGGTGGCATCGCCAACAGGGTCAACGTCAACATTGAGTGGATTGAAGCTGAAGTTTTCGAGGACGAGGATCCGGCGCCTCACCTTGAGGGCGTCGACGGTATTCTCGTTCCAGGTGGGTTCGGCGAGCGCGGCGCCGAGGGCAAGATCCTTGCGGCCAAATTCGCGCGCGAGCGTAATGTGCCGTACTTCGGCATCTGCTTCGGCATGCAGATGGCCTGCATCGAGGCGGCGCGCAACCTTGCCAACGTCGCTTGCGCCAGCTCGACCGAGTTCGGCCCGACCGAACGGCCGGTCGTCGGCCTGATGACCGAATGGATGCGGGGTAATGATCTCGAGCAACGCCAGTCCGGTGGAAATCTTGGTGGCACGATGCGCCTGGGCGCCTATGATGCAAAACTTGAACCGGGTAGCCGTATCGCCGAAATCTATGGCACGACGCACATCTCCGATCGCCACCGCCATCGCTACGAGGTCAACACTGCGTTTCGTGAGCAGCTGGAGGCGGCCGGCCTCAGGTTTTCCGGTATGTCGCCGGACGGCCTGCTGCCGGAGACCGTCGAATATACGGATCATCCATGGTTCATCGGCGTGCAGTTTCATCCCGAGCTAAAGAGCCGACCGTTTGAACCGCATCCATTGTTCGAGAGTTTCATCGCTGCCGCGATCGAGCAGAGTCGTTTGGTCTAACGCGAGTTGGCCGCCGCGGACCGCGTAGCGAACTCACATGGCGGTAGAACGCGATCCGCTATATTGCATCAGTTGCGCAGCAGCGGGATGTGTTTCTTGAGGTTTGTGCCCGGGCAGTCTGTCTCGGCATGGTCATTGTGTGCCGACACTCTGTCGCCCGAGATGTTGAACCGCAACCGCAACTGCTTCGTCAGGCGTTCGAGCGCCGCCAACTGGGCGCCATTGGGCTCTTCTCGCGTGAAATCGCCCTCCAGGACGACCTGGATCCATCCGGTCGTATCATACTTGGTGTTCGTATCTCCGGCGTAGAACAGGTTGCGGCCCTCAGCCACCCGACCGGAGACACCAACGTAGAAGTGATAGGGGACGTCACCCCAGGGCGGTTTTGAACGGATTCCAACTCGCCCTGGCCGTTGAGAAAAGCCCTGGAGGCCGCGCATCTTCTGTTCCAGCGTGTACTTCGTCTGCTGCCGCACCGAGGTGTGGTGGATCATGATCCCGATCGGATAGTGCAGGCGCATGAGCTCGAACGTGGCCGCTTTCGCCTGCCAGGCTTCACGGCTGACAAGGCCGTCCTGCGCACGGCCACGAGACGTCATTGCAAGGAGGAGGAGAGCAAAGACAGTAACCCACATTCCCAGTCGTCTCATTCCCGCACCTCAGGTTTGACTCTCTGTCGCGTAACCGAAAGGTCACAGCGATCAAGGTGGGTCTAGATTACTCCAAAGGTTATAGGCAACAAGGTCAGCGTTTGGTCAACCGGACCGCCGTCGACATCCTGTAACATCATCCACACGGTCGTGCAGACGCCGACAAATGCTGTTATGGCTGGCGCCAGATCATCAGCAGCGACGAGGTGACCTCATGACGCAAACACCAGCTGGCCAGGTCCGGGACGTGAGCGTCGGCAATGTGACTTTTGCGAACAATCGTCAGATTGCGGTCTTTGCAGGCCCTTGCGCCCTGGAAAGCCGCAGCCATGCGCTGGAGATGGCGACGGCCCTGAAAGAGATTTGCGAGCGCCTCAGCATCGGATTGGTCTACAAATCCTCGTTTGACAAAGCCAACCGCACGAGCCTCACAGGCAAGCGTGGTATCGGCCTCAAGGACGCCCTGGCGATCTTCGCTGAGATCAGGGGCGACCTTGGGCTCCCGGTCGTCACCGACGTCCACGAGCCGGGTCAGTGCGCGGCTTTGGCAGAGGTTGTCGATGTTCTGCAAATACCGGCGTTTCTTTGCCGGCAGACCGACTTGCTCGTCGCCGCCGCGAAGACTGGTAAGGCGGTCAAGATCAAGAAGGGACAGTTTCTTGCGCCGTGGGATATGAAAAACGTGGTCGCCAAGGTCATCGACAGCGGAAACCCCAACGTCCTGGTCACGGAACGCGGGGCGTCCTTTGGCTATAACACCCTGGTGTCCGATATGCGCGCGCTGCCGATCATGGCAGAAACCGGTTGCCCGGTGATTTTCGACGCCACGCATTCGGTCCAGCAGCCCGGTGGCCAGGGTACGTCCAGCGGCGGCGACCGCCGCTTTGTCCCCGTACTTGCGCGGGCTGCGGTGGCTGTTGGCGTGGCAGGGCTGTTCATCGAGACCCATCAAGATCCGGACTCGGCGCCATCGGATGGTCCAAACATGGTCCCTTTGGCTGAATTCGAAAAACTGCTGCGCGACTTGCTGGCCTTGGATCGAATTGTAAAAGCGTAGATCCGTTCGGCAATTCAAAGGCGTATGCCCAGTTGGCCGATGCGGTGACGTCGCGTACGATCACGGCTTGGTGCCGATTGATTCCGGCAAGAGATTGCCCAGCTGATCCGGGTCACGTATGCAACACATATCTCTCGGCGAAATCGCCATGCTTCTGGCTGCGGCCGCGATCGCCGCCCCGCTAGCGCGCTGGTTGCGGATAGGAACGGTCCTCGGATACCTCCTGGCAGGTGTCCTTCTGGGTCCCTTCGGCGCCGGCAAAGTGTTCTCATTCTATGAAGCCAAGGAGATTCTGCATTTCGCTGAGTTCGGTGTTGTTCTTCTGCTGTTCCTGATCGGTTTGGAGCTCCGGCCGCGACGCCTTTGGTCGATGCGCAAAACCATTTTCGGCGTCGGCGGAGCGCAGGTTGGCCTGACTGCGGTTATTCTGACGGCGATCGGCAACCTGCTGGGCCTGCCATTTGCAACCGCGCTGTTCTTCAGTCTGGTGCTTGCCCTTTCCTCGACGGCCTTCGCGCTGCAGGTGCTGGAAGAGAACGATGAATTGACCACGCGGCATGGTCGTACGGCATTTTCGGTTCTGCTGTTTCAGGATCTCGCGGCCATACCGTTGATTGCGTTGGTCCCGTTATTCGCTGCAACGACGGTTCAGCAGGCTGAACCTATGAATCTCTGGGTCGCGGCGCGTGTTCTGGCCACGATCGTCTTCGTTGTCCTGGCCGGGCGTCTGCTCGTCGACCCGTTCCTGCGCCTTGTTGCGCGAACTAAAGTCAAAGAAGCGATGACAGCAGCAGCGCTGTTAACGGTCGTGGCGGCGGCCGTGATCATGCAGAGTGCTGGCCTGTCGTCCGCATTGGGAGCCTTCATTGCGGGCGCGATGTTGGCCGAGTCATCCTACCGCCATCAGCTAGAGGCAGATATACAACCATTCGAGGGTCTGCTTCTTGGCTTGTTCTTTACCGCCGTTGGAATGTCACTGAACATTGGACTGGTCGTAGAGCAGCCGATTAAAATACTGGCAATCGTCGCCGGCCTGATCGCTGTCAAAACCGTTGTGCTTTACGGGCTGGGGCGTTGGAACGGCCTTGAAACCGGGCCATCGCGCCGGTTTGCCTTTTCCATCTCGCAGGGCGGCGAATTCGCTTTCGTCCTCCTCACGGCTGGTGTGGCGGCCAGCGTTCTGGACAATGCGCTGGCAGAAATATTTGCGGTGGTTGTCACGTTATCGATGGCTGCGACGCCCCTTTTGCTGACGCTTGACCGCGCCGTGTCAGCGCAACGCCGTTCGGCGAGAATGGATGAGGAGATGCCGGACAATGAGAGCCACGTCATTATCGCCGGCTTTGGCCGCGTCGGGCAGATCGTTGCCCGTGTACTGAGAGCCAAGCGCATTCCATTCACTGCCCTTGATCTCGACCCGGAACAGATTGCGTTCGTCAAGGACTTTGGTTCGGAAGCCTTTTACGGTGACGCCAGTCGACTGGATATTCTTGCAGCAGCTGAAGTCGGCAAAGCCAGCGCTATGGTTCTGGCAATCGACGATATTGAGGCATCTGTACGAGCAGCAGCGCTCGTCAGACGGAATTATCCGCAGCTGCCGATCTACGCGCGGGCGCGCAATCGCACCCACGTGCATCGGCTCATGGATCTCGGTGTCATCAACATTCACCGGGAAACATTTTCGGCATCATTGGACATCACGCGTGATTTGCTGCGAGAATTGGGATTGACGAACCGGGATATCCAATACGCGGTCGATACGTTCGCCGAACACGACAATCGGCGCTTGAGCGCGGACTACGAACATTTCACCGATCTGGAGAAAGTTCGCGTTCACGCCAGGACCGATGCGGAGAATCTCGCCAAGCTATTTGATGAAGATGCTGAAGAGCAGGCCCGACTGGCCCAGTCAGAGGCATCATCCGAGGTCAAGATATGAGTGGACCGATCATATGCGTCGGACATGCTGCTCTCGATCGGATCTACAGGATTGGTGCGTTCCCGCCAAAGCCGAGCAAAGTGCGGGCAACTGAGCATGTCGAAAGCGGTGGCGGCATGGCGGCCAATGCCGCGGCGACAATCGCAACGCTCGGCAGCAAGGTCGAACTATGGAGCCGGGTCGGTGGCGATGATGCCGGCAGGCGCATTCGGGCCGGACTGAAGCAGGCCAAGGTCGATATACGCTACGTTGAAACGTTCGACGACGGCCGGTCGTCTACGTCCGCCATTATCGTCGATGCCGACGGCGAAAGACTGGTCGTTGGCGTGCGCGATCCTCATATCCCCGCTGGAACCAGCTGGCTGCCCATGGAGCGTGTTACGAGCGCGGCATTGGTCCTGGCTGATCTGCGTTGGCTCGAAGCCGTCCGTTCCGTATTTGCGCAGGCCCGGTCCGCGGATGTGCCGACCGTTCTTGATGCTGACGTTGGCGCGCGCGGAAGTCTGACAGAACTCCTCAGCCTGACCGATTACGCAATCTTTTCCGAAGCGGCGCTGGCTGAATATCTTCCGAATTTGGAGCAGCAGGCCCGCTTGGAACGAGTCATGTTGCTGGGGCCGCGCCACGCGGGAGTGACGCTTGGGCGCGCTGGCTACACATGGTTGGACCCCTTCGGCGGCGGCAGTTGTCCAGCCTTCGACGTCGAAGTCGTCGATACTACCGGTGCCGGGGACGCCTTCCACGGCGCTTTTGCCCTGGCGCTGAGCGAGAATAGGCCGATCGTCGAGTGCGCGCGATTCGCCAGCGCGGTGGCCGCCATCAAGTGCATGCGGCTTGGCTCCCGCGCTGGATTGCCCAATCGTCCACAGGTCGAGAAGTTCCTCGCGGAACACGACTAAAGTAGGCCGGACCGGCGACGCGATGCCGGTTGCCTGAGCCCGTTTGACGCTCCCTGATAGTAGAACAGTGGACGGTTGGGACCCTGCCCGCTAAATGGGCACTGCAGTTTGAATGGACGGACTATTTTAAAGACCGGCCGGCTCGCCACGAAAGGAACTCCCATGGTCGCCAATCCCGACAGCCAGACCGTGTCGTTTGCCGATATGGCCAATGCGATCCGCGCCCTGTCCATGGACGCCGTTGAGCAGGCGAAATCTGGCCATCCCGGTATGCCGATGGGCATGGCCGACGTTGCGACCGTCTTGTTCAGCGAGATTCTGCGCTTTGACGCAGATCACCCGGACTGGCCCAACCGCGACCGCTTCGTCCTGTCGGCCGGCCACGGCTCGATGCTGCTTTATTCGCTACTCTACCTGACCGGTTTTCCGGGCATGGACATCGCGCAGATCAAGGCATTTCGTCAACTTGGATCAAAGACCGCCGGCCATCCGGAATTCGGCCATGCGGCCGGCATCGAGACAACCACAGGCCCGTTGGGCCAAGGGCTTGCCAACGGCGTCGGGATGGCCATGGCGGAGCGGATCTGGAACACCAGACTCGGCGATGTGATCGACCA
>JBPCWB010000749.1:0-19810 GCA_051009955.1 Hyphomicrobiaceae bacterium
CCTCGTTCAATTGACGAAAATCTCTATTTTGGCGAACGTCCGGATGCCACCGCGGCAGCGTAGTTTCATTAGAGGATACGTTATCGCCGAGGTCATTATTAAAGGAGAGACTCATGAAATTTGAAGAGCTTATGACGACGCAGGGACTGAACGTTTATCAACAGGTGATCATGCGCTCATGGACGGATCCGGATTTCAAAACGGCGCTTGACAATGACCCGAAAAAGGCGCTGGCGGAATTTGGCGTCACGGCTCCCGACGGTGTTACGATCAAGACAGTGAGCAACGAGCGTGACCTTTATCATTTGGTCGTCGCGGCCCGTCCGGAAGGAGATGAACTGTCTGACGACGACCTGGAGGCCGCAGCGGGCGGCTGCGCGCCCTAGCGCCGGCTCGGTCTTCGATAGAACCTGCGACCGTTCCTGCTGCCGTACCAGCGCAGCAGGAACGCCGACGTAAGAATGCGATAAAATGATTTGGATATCCCGCAACGGCAATGCCGATCGATCAGATAGTTTCTTGTCCGGTGGCGTCGGATGGGATCGGCATGTTGACCTAACCCGACGGCGCCGCCCGACCAATCGTGCGGAGGCTTTTGACCGACCCTCGCGTCGCTCTCCTCAGAGACTTCTTCGAAACTCCCAAATGCCCGTCATAGGATGCTCGTGCGGTTCTTAGCAAACGGTGACGGCACCAAACGGCGCGTGCGCACGCCGACCGTTCTCCAGATGGAGATGGTTGAATGTGGCGCCGCTTCGCTGGCCATGATCCTGGCTTACTACGGCCGTTTCGTGCCACTTGAAGAGACCCGCATCGCGTGCGGTGTGACGCGAGATGGAAGCAATGCGCGTAGCGTTCTCGTGGCCGCGCGGAAGTTTGGCCTGACCGCCAAGGGGTTCCGCCAGAACGCCGAAGCCGCCCTGGCCGGGCCGCTGCCGGCGATCGTGTTCTGGAACTACAATCACTTCCTTGTTCTGGAGGGCGAGCGGGGCGGAAAGATTTGGCTCAATGATCCCGGCGCCGGGCGCCGCTGGGTCAGTCGAGAGGAATTCGATTCGGCATTTACGGGTGTCGTTCTGCGTTTTGAAAAAGGTCCGGAATTCACGACAGGTGGCGAGCCCCCACGTCCGATGGCACGGCTGTGGAACTGGCTGGCAGACAATCGCCTAGCCTACGGGTTCATCGCCCTGGCCAGCCTGTTTCTGGTCGTACCGGCCGTCCTGGTGCCAGGCTTCATCGGTATTATGGTCGATCACTATTTGATCCAGGACCAGCACAACTGGCTGCAACCGCTATTGATGGCCATGCTGCTGGCGATGGTCTGCCGCTGCGGGCTGGCGGCTGTCCGACAGGCGGCGCTGAGACAGATGCAGCTGCGGCTGGCCTTGACGCACTCGGCACAATTCCTGTGGCACTTGCTGCGGCTGCCACTCGCGTTCTTCCAGCAGCGCTATGTTGGCGACTTGAGCGAGCGGGCCACGGCGAGCGACCGCGCCGCCGACCTGTTTGCGAAGCACCTCAGCGTCGGTGTCCTCGATCTTCTGACCTTACCACTCTTCGTTGTTGCCATGGTGCTATACAGTGGTTCGCTGGCGGTGGCCGCTTTGCTTAGCGCGGCCCTGATCGGTGCCGTGGTTTTCGTCCTGCACAGCCGGCAGAGCGGGCTGTATGCGCGACACCAACAGAACCGGTTGATGCTGTTTGCGGCATCGGTCAATGGCATTCAGTTGATTGAAACACTGAAAGCAACCGGCGGAGAGGACGGATTTTTCTCCCGCTGGGCCGGCTATCACGCCAAGGTAGCCAATGATGAGCAGGAAGCCGCACTGCTCGGTCAGTTGAGCGCCGTCATTCCTGATTTCATGGTCGCCCTCTCAGCAGTCCTTATGACCGGTCTTGCCGCACTGCTCGTTGTCCACGGCGAATTGACTCTCGGCGGGATGGCCGCCTTCCAGATCCTGTTTCTCAGTTTCATCGGTCCGGTTCGGCAATTGGCCGCGACAATCGATGGCTACGGTGCCTTCATGACACAGCTGACTCAGCTGGACGATGTTCTCGCCTATCGCAAAGACACAGCCTTCGCGCCTGTAGGAAGCCACGAGACAGCGCACGACCCACTCGATGTTAGCCGAAAGACAGCGCGGTTGGCCGGGCGGGTTACGCTCGAGAACATCTCATTCGGTTATAGTCCGACGGAACCGCCGCTAATCGAGGACTTCTCGCTTGACATTAAACCCGGCGGTCGGATCGCACTGGTCGGCGCGTCCGGCAGTGGCCGATCAACGATCGCGAAACTTGTCAGCGGCCTGCTGCAGCCTGGCAACGGTGCCATCACATTCGACGGACTGCCGCGGGGGGAACTACCTCGAGACGTCATCTCGAACTCGCTCAGCTTCGTCGACCAGGACGTCTTTCTGTTCGAAGGCTCCGTCTATGACAACCTGACACTTTGGGATTCCAATGTGCCACGAGATGTCGTAACCCGCGCGGCGATCGATGCCGCGATCCACGACGACATTGTCGTGCGGCCCCAGTCCTACGACTCGATCGTCACGGAGGGCGGACGCAACTTCAGCGGCGGCGAGGCGCAGCGCATGGAGATCGCCAGGGCCCTGATTACGGACCCCTCGATTTTGGTGCTCGACGAGGCGACATCGGCGCTGGATCCAACAACGGAGCAGTACATTTTCGATCGGCTGCGCCAGCGCGGCTGCAGCAGCATCATCGTCGCCCATCGACTGAGCACGATCCGCGACTGCGATGAAATCATTGTCCTGGACAAAGGCAAAATCATCGAACGCGGCCGACACCAGGAACTGCTTGAGCAAGGCGGCGCGTACGCGGAATTGATCGCGTCGGAGTAGATTTCACAGTCCGGTCGACAGGTGATCCGGAAACCGCCGAGCCCACTCTCCAGCGCGAAATCGCCGCCCGAATGGGGGTTGCTAAATTGTCGCAGTAGGCGCACACTCGTGCCTCAGAGCGCGATCTCAAGCAGCTTGGCAATTGGGGTCAATCTGCGCTCAACAGGATCGCGCGAGACATGGGAGATTTGCCATGACCGTGATCGCTATGACCCGCGAAATGGGTACACTCGGCAAAGATGTGGCCTCTGGCGTTGCCGAACGACTTGGCATTGAGGTTGTGCACCACGAACTCGTCGAGCGCCAGCTTGCGGAGCGCCTGCACCTCAGCGAAAGCGCCGTCCACCGTTTCTTGGAGGGCGAGTCTTCGCTGTGGGAGCGTTGGAACATCGACGCAAACCGCCTGTCACGCTTCTCGAGCGAGGAGATTCTTGAACTGGCGACGCGCGGCAACGTTCTCATTCGCGGCTGGGGCGCGGCGCAGCTCTTGCGGGATGTCAAGCATGTCATTTGCGTGCGCGTATGTGCCTCGATGGGCGACCGCATCGCCGAGATGAAACGACGCCTCGGCCTCGACAACAACGATGTTGTCCGCCGTGAGATCGACCGCAATGACGAAGCGCACGCGCGCGCCGTGCAGAGGCAGTTTCACGTCGATTGGCAAGACGCGACGGGATATGATCTGGTTATCAATACGTCGCATGTCCCGATCGACGCCGGCGTTGCGCTGCTGCAGCAACTGGCTAAGAGCGGCGCCTATGAGATCACCGACGAGTCACGCTCGGTCCTGTTCGACAAGCTCCTGGCCGCGCGCGTCCGCTCGACACTCGACGAGCGCGTTACCGATCTTCCGATCGGCAACAGCCTCGGTATCGCCGTCAAACACGGGCACGTCATAATCGACGGCGTGGTCTCACCCAATGCCAATTTCCGCAGTACGCTCAAGGAAGTCGAGGCCATCGAGGGCATCAGGTCGGTGACGGACGACACGGTGAGCATCCCGGTCAGCTATGGCGTTTGAGAAGTCCGGCGCTGCGGCTGCCGGCTCCCTAGCCATCGTCGTCTCTGAAATCGATAACTTGAACAACGAGCAACAACTGAGAAGGCCCCCATGACGGAAAACGCGATGCCGAAGGATCTGGAAGCCCGTGTCCGTGGATTGGCGGGTGGATTGGGATACCAGTTGCGCCGAGCCGACCATACGGACGGCGCCTGGCATCTTGTCGATCCGGCCATTGATGGAAAGATCTATGCGTTCTCCTTCACGCGGCCGCGGACGTTTTCTCTGAGAGAGATTGAAGAAATGCTGCTGAAGCGGACACCGAAAGTGTCTTAGCAAACGTGCGCAAGACCCGTGGCTGCCGGGGCATCCGCGAGACGGGACTGCATCACGCTGCGCCCGTAACGGTTTGAGCGGATTGATCTGCTCAGCCCCGCAAATGGTCGCGCAGCATCGTTCCGGAATAGCGCTTGCGGAAACGGCCACGCTTTTGCAACTCCGGCACGACGAGGTCAACGAATTCGTCGATCGCTCCCGGACTGTAGATCGGCGACAGCATGAAGCCGTCACCGCCTGCATGGTCGACGAATTCCAGCAGTTGGTCTGTCACGCTTTCCGGCGTCCCCGCGAATTGTGGCAGACTGACACTTTGACCATGATTCCGCGCGACCTCGGCGACGGTGAGCGCGCGGCCATCGTCTGTGCGATAGCGCGTCTTCATACGCTGCAGCTCGGGATAGTCATGATCTTCCATGATCGAGTCGGGTGGCAAGCGCGACAGATCGAAATCGAGGTGTGCGGAGAGAATCGTCATGCCTGCTTCGGGCTCGACCAAAGCGTTGTGCTGGGCTTGTTTGTCACGCGCTTCCTGCTCCGAAGATCCGACAATCACCTGCGCCCCAAACAGCAATTTGCAGTCATCCGGATCCCGCCCCAGTTCGGACACCCGCTGGCGAATGTCGTCGCGGTATTTCTTGGCTTCCTCCCGCTGTGGCTGGATGGCAAAAATCCCTTCGGCATATTGAGCGGCGAAGTCACGTCCTTTGGGCGACGTGCCGGCCTGCAGGACGACCGGGCCGTTCTGCGGTGAAGGCGTCACGTTCAACGGACCGCGGGAACGGAAGAACTCACCCTCGAAGTCGATACGCCGAACCTTGTCGGGATCGGCAAACATTGGCTGTTCCGGATCCATGACCAATGCATCGCAATCCCAGCTATCCCATAGGGCGCGGCAGACCTGGTAATACTCGTGCGCCCTTTCGTAGCGGCGATCGGTTGGTTCGCGTTCCGTCCCGTAGTTGGCCGCCTGGTTGTGATTGATCGAGGACACCACGTTCCAACCGGCGCGACCGGCGGTCAGGTGATCAATCGTCGCCCACATGCGTGCGGCGTAGAAGGGATGCTGGTTGCTCACCGAAAAAGTTGAAGCTAGGCCAATGCGCTTGGTGACTGCGCCCAGCCAGGTCAGCAGCGGCATCGGGTCATGCTCTGGCGCCTGCGAAGCATACTTCAGGGCCGGAGCCAGCTCGCCACGATAGGAATCCGAAATATAGTTCAGATCGGCAAAGAAAATCATGTCGAACTTGCCGCGTTCGCAGGTCTTGGCGATATGCTCGTAGAGTTCCGGGCGCCGCCAGTCGAACCCCGCTGCCTGCGTGTTGGGATGGCGCCACATGGCGTGACTGTGATAAGTGGGTCCATGCACCAAAAACTGAGCAAGATGGATTTTCTTGGGCGCGCGCGCCATGGTCTGCGTCCTCGTGGATGTTGCCGCGTTCCGTGATTTGCTTGGACTATAACCGGAGACAACGATCATGCGAAATGTGCGAGTGGGCGCCGCCCAAATGGGCCCGATCCAAAAGGCAGACAGCAGGCAAAGCGTTGTCGCCCGAATGATCAAGTTGCTCGATCAGGCGGCCGAGCAGCAATGCAATCTTGTCGTCTTCACCGAACTGGGTCTGACGACCTTTTTCCCGCGCTGGTACCATGAAGACAGAGCGGAGGCCGACGTCTGGTTCGAACGCGAAATGCCGAATGCGGCGACTCAGCCGCTGTTTGACCGGGCCAAGGCTCATGGTATCGCCATGTCGCTTGGTTATGCTGAATTGACGCCCGATGGTGAGCATTACAATACGGCAATCCTCGTCGATCCAAGCGGCGAGATCATTGGCAAGTATCGCAAGGTCCACCTGCCGGGCCACGCCGAACTCGATCCGGAGCGCGCTCACCAGCATCTCGAAAAGCGCTACTTCCTGCCAGGCAACCTCGGCTTTCCCGTCTTCCGAATGATGAACGGCATATTCGGGATGTGCATCTGTAACGACCGTCGTTGGCCGGAGACCTATCGCGTTATGGGGCTGCAAGGAGTTGAAATGATCGTGCTCGGCTTCAATACACCGGCGACGAACGCACAGAGCCGTGACGAGCCCCCTGCGCAACGCATCTTCCACCACAAGTTGTCACTGCAGGCAGGCGCTTATCAGAACTCGACCTGGGTCGTTGCGGTGGCTAAAGCCGGCGTCGAAGATGGTCACGCTCTCTTCGGTGCGAGCTGCATTGTTGATCCAAGCGGAGAAATCGTCGCCGAGTCAAAGACTGAGGATGACGAATTGATTGTCGCCGACTGTGATCTTGACGCGACCCTCTTTGGCAAGGAGACGATCTTTGACTTCGCACGTCACCGCAGGACCGAGCACTATGGACTGATCACGTCACAAACCGGTGTCGTGCGGCCCGAGTGACGCGGACGAGAACTCGCTTTCAGCACGTATTGAGGGACGGTTGCGCTCCGTGACCCATTTGATCTGTCGACTGCGCGCGGCTCCGTCATGAGCGTGGCGCCGCTTCAAAACAAGGCCGTCAGCAGCCGATCCGTCTCCGAGGCAATGGGACTGATGATATGTGCGATGCTGCTTCTGCCCGGCATCGACGCCATCGCCAAGCTGCTGGCCGGTGTCATCTCGGCCGGCCAGATCGCTTGGACGCGGTTCTTCTTTCAGGTCATTCTCCTTGCCCCGATGGTTGTATGGCGCCGCAATCTGACATTCGACCGCATGCTTTGGGCTCACGCTGCCCGCGGCGTCCTGATCGCGGTGGCGACGCTGATGTTTTTCACTGCGCTCAAGGTCATGCCGCTGGCCGACGCCATCGCCATCTTCTTCGTGCAACCGTTCGTCGTGACGCTCTTGGCAGCAATCTTTCTTGGCGAGGCCTTTGGCTGGCGGCGCATGTTGGCCATCGCATTCGGATTCGCCGGTGCGCTGCTGATCATAAAACCGAGTTACGATGCATTCGGAACAACCGCACTGCTGCCGATCGGAACGGCGCTGTCGTTTGCCTGTTACGTCGTGCTGACCCGCTGGCTAACTCGCAGCGAGCCTGCCAGCAAGATGCAGTTTCTTGCCGGCGTTTTCGGTCTCCTCACCATGACGGTAGCGCTGACATTCGGTCAGCTCAACGACATCGCAAATCTCACGCCCGTATGGCCGTCGGTTTATGCGTGGGGTCTCCTGGCCTTGCTGGGCGCCATTGCAACGGTCGGGCATATTCTTGTCGTCATGGCATTCGACCGCGCACCGGTCGCAGTCCTGGCACCGTTTCAATACCTGGAGATCATCAGCGCGACCATGCTGGGGTTGATCATTTTCGGTGATTTCCCCGATGCGCTGACGTGGCTCGGAATCGCCATTATCGTTAGCTCCGGGCTGTTTGTGTTTTATCGCGAGCGCAGACTGGCAGCCGGTCCGGCCGCACCCGGAAGGCCACCGGCAGCATGAGCGTTCGCGAGACGGAGGCCGAGCAGGCGAAACCGATCTGGTTGGCTTTGGCCTCGACCCGCTCGATTCGGGCCTGATTACCTTAGGCAGTTGTTCGATTCCGCTGGTGTCGCGGTCGGTGCATTCGCGATTGAGCTGTCGCGATGGCGGCGCGGCGATACCGAGCTTGTGGCGTCTGATTTCTCGTTTGCTTTTCTGGTGATCGCGGTACTGTCGGCGACGGCGTCACTGATGCATCCGCGCTGACGGCCGAACGCTGGCGACGCGGTATCGGGTCATCGCCTGAATATCTAGAAGTCCGCGGGCCTGCATTCGGTCTGGCGCGCGATCCTACCATAAGAAAGGATGGCTCATGGAAACGCTCTTGCCCATCGCCAACACCGTTGCTGAAAAACTCAAGTCACGGAAAGAGACGATTGCCGTGGCCGAGTCGTCCGCCGGCGGCCTCATCTCCGCGGCTTTGCTCTCGGTGCCGGGGGCCTCTCGCTACTTTGTCTCCGGCGCGGTGGTCTACACCATGCAGGCGCGCGCCAACCTGATGGCGATCACTGACCAGGACATGGAAGGCATGCGGTCATCCAGTGAACCGTACGCCGCCTTCCTCGCCGAACGAGCGCGAGAGCGCCATGGCACCACCTGGGGATTGGCCGAGACGGGCGCCGCAGGGCCGACCGGAAACCGTTACGGGGATGCTGCCGGACACACATGCATTGCCGTCGCTGGTCCGCTTGCGAGCGTCCTGACGCTGGAGACCGGGCTGGACGATCGGGCACAAAACATGCGCCTGTTTGCGGCGCGGGCGCTGGCCGCAATCGATGCCGTGTTGGGAGAGTAGCGACGTCATGCGCGGCCGCCTATTCAGCGAGATGCTCCCGCACCGTCTCGAACTTCGTGTCGACGTGGCGGCGCAGCACGTCAGCGAGGGCCGCGCCGTCACGTGACTTGAGAGCCCTGAGAATCTGCTCGTGCTCGGCGACCGCCTGTGACCAGCGCTGTTCCGACATGGCGCCGCGAAATCGAGCGCGGCGAACGCGCCCCGCCAATTGTTCCGTCTGATGTTTCAGTGTCGCGTTTCTTGCGGCAGCCAGGATCTGAGCATGGATCTGGCGATTGAAGTCATAATAACTTGCCAGTTCGCGAGCCTGATAACTCTCGACCATTCGAGCGTGCAGAACGCCGATGGCAGTGATTTCTTCATCCGTCGCATTGCGACAAGCAAGTTCGCCAGCCAATCCCTCCAGGACGCCCATCACGGGGAACGTTTCTGCCAATTCCTCATCCGTCAGTTGCGTGATTGTTGCGCCACGATTGGGAGCGAGTGTGACCAAGCCCTCGGACGACAACACTTTCAAAGCCTCGCGCAATGGTGTCCGTGAAACTCCGAATGTCTCGCTCAGTTCCTTTTCCTGCAAACGTTGACCCGGCTCGTAGTCCCCTTCCAGGATGAGTGAGCGAATGCGGTCGGCAAGTTGTGCTGACAACGGCCGTCGTTCGATTCGTCCGGTGCGGCCTGGCGTCGGCTCGGTTGCGGAACGCGGCATTGTTGCTCTCCGTTTCTGATGGCCGTCCCGGTCATCTGCTAAAGCAGAGCGTCAAGGATGCGTGCGACATGGCGTGCGTCGCGCCCTGTGCCGTCGTAGATTTGATGCCGGCACGAGAAACCGTCCGCGGCGAGCATCATGTCGTCGGAGGCCTCGCGCACAGCGGGTAATAGCGAGAGCTCGGCCATCTGCATTGATTCAATGTAGGTTTCTTGCTGATAGCCGAACGGCCCGGCCATACCGCAACAGCTGGACTCGATCACGTTGGTCTTCAGCCCGTCGACCAGAGAAAGTGCCCCGGTGATCGAAGCCATGGCCCCAAATGCCTTTTGGTGGCAGTGGCCGTGCAGCATCAATTCGCCGTCGAACTTGGCAATCGGGGCCGCAATCCGACCCGCTTCGACTTCATGCATCAGGAACTCCTCGAATAGGAACGCGTGCTGGGCGAGCCGGTTCGTGTCCTGGCCAGGCAGAAGGCCGGGAAATTCGTCGCGCAATGACAATAGGCAAGAAGGCTCCAGCCCGACGATCGGGATGCCTTGTTCGACCAGTGGCATCGCGACGGCGAGCAGACGGCGCGCTTCTTGCCGCGCCTTGTCGACCAGCCCTGTCGAGAGGAACGTGCGCCCACAGCACAACGGTCGCTCATTTCGTTGCCACTCCGGCTGCAGGACCTGCACGTGATACTCGAGCTTTTCGAGGACGCGTATGGCAGCGCGCACGGTATCGGGCTCGAAATAGCGATTGAAGGTGTCTGGGAAAATCGCGACCGTCCGAGCCTTCGACGGTCGTTCATTGCCATTGCGACGGTCACAGAAGGCATCGGTGCGCCATCGCGGTAGTTGGCGTTTGGCCGAGAACCCAGTTGGCCCTTGCAGCAGCCTTGCCAGCCCAGGCACGCGGTTCCGCAAGTTCAGGAAGGGCGCCAGGCGTGCCGCAACCGGCGCATAGCGTGGCAGATAGGCGACGAGGCGATCGCGAAACGATAGTCCGTCACGTTTTCGAACGGCGGCGAGAACCTCGATCTTCATTTTTGCCATGTCGACGCCGGTCGGGCATTCACGTTTACAGGCCTTGCACGACACGCAGAGTTTCATCGTCTCCTGCATCTCTTCGGACGCCAATGCTTCCGGGCCGAGTTGCCCCGAAATGGCCAGCCGAAGCGAATTGGCACGCCCGCGCGTGACATCGCATTCGTTGCGCGTGATGCGATAGCTCGGACACATGACGCCAGCGTGCTGCTTGCGGCATTCGCCGTTGTTGTTGCACATCTCGACGGCGCCCTGAAAGCCGCCCGCCCCGCCAGGGTAGTCCGACCAATCCAGTTCCGTCGCGAAGTCCTCCACGCGGTAGTCGGGCTTGTAGCGAAACAAAGTGCGATCATTCATGCGTGGCGCGCGCACGATCTTGCCGGGATTCAAAATACCGTCAGGGTCGAATCGATCCTTGATCTCTTCAAACAGGCGAACGGTTTTGCTGCCGTACATCGTCTCGTGGAATTCGGATCGAACAAGGCCGTCCCCATGCTCGCCGGAGTGCGCGCCTTTATAGGTGCGCACCATCTCGAACGCCTCCTCGGCGATGGCTCGCATCGTGTTGGCATCCTGCTCCAATTTCAAATTGAGCACCGGCCGTACGTGCAGGCAGCCGACGGAGGCGTGGGCGTACCAGGTTCCGGTTGTACCGTGTTTTTCGAACACCGCGGTCAGGCGTTCGGTGTAGTCCGCCAGATGCTCCAGCGGCACAGCTGCGTCCTCAATGAACGACACCGGCTTGCCCTCGCTTTTCATCGACATCATGATATTGAGGCCGGCGGCGCGGACGCCCCAAATCGTTGCTTGCTCGCCGGCATCCGCGACTCTGACTACAGCGCCAGGATGCCCGAGATCACCCATCAGTTCCTCGAGTTGGCCCAGCCTGCGCAGATTTTCCGATTGATCCTCCTCAGCGAATTCAATAAGGAGCAAGGCATCGGGCTTGCCCCTGACATAGGTTTCCATGATCGGGCGAAACATGGTGATGTCGATCGCCAGCTCGATCAACGTGCGATCGACCAACTCGACGGCGACCGGGCCAAGCCGGACGATGTGCTGCGCACTCTCCATCGCCGCGCGGAATGTCGGGAAGTGGCAGAGGCCAAGCGCCTTGTTCTTGGGTTGCGGCGATAGCTTGACCTTGATTCTTTGGGAGAGCGCCAACGTACCTTCGGATCCGCACAGCAGCGTGGCGGCGTTGATCGGCTGCCCCGCGTCCTCACCTGGCGGCAGGATCGCGTCGATCAGGTAGCCACCGACACGCCGCGAGACACCAGGAAACGCCTGGGCGATATGGCGTGCTTCACGGCGCCCGAAGAGTGTGAGGTCCCGAAACAGATCACGGACAGTATCGGGAAGATTGCGGCTGGCAAACTGGGCATCGAGCAGGCCGAACCGCGCCTCCGAGCCGTCTGCCAGAAGGGCATCGATTTCAAGCACGTTGTCACGCATGATCCCGTAGCGGATCGAACGCGTGCCGCAGGAGTTGTTGCCAGTCATGCCGCCGATCGTGGCCCGGCTCGAGGTCGACACGTCAACCGGGAACCAAAGCCCGGAAGATTTGATCTGCCGGTTGAGATCGTCCATCGCAATACCGGGTTCGACCCAGGCGGTGGCGCCCTCGAAATCCGCTTCGATCATGCGGTTGAGATACTTGCTGGTATCGATGATCAGGGAGCGACCGACGGTTTGGCCCGACTGCGACGTCCCACCACCACGCATTAAAACGCTGACGCCTTCCTCGCTGGCGCAGGATAGCGCCGCTGCGATATCATCCCGATGTTTTGGGACGACGACGCCTACCGGCTCGATCTGATAGATCGAGGCGTCAGTCGCATATCGCCCGCGGCTGAATCGGTCGAATAGCACATCGCCGGCAATCGACCGCGAGAGCTTGTCGGCGAGACGATGGTTGACCGCGGATTGGTTATTCATGACCTTGTCCTGAATCGTCCGGCTGCGCCTTAGTGCACCCGCTGTCGCCGCCCACTTTGGAAACGCCAGCGGACATCAGGCGAATCCGGCGCCGATTTCAGTTGATTGTATATTGTATACAATCTATGTCTACCGTCATTGTCACGCGGTCTGACATACTGTGCAGCCAATGCCGGAATGGCGAACGGAGTGTGCACGGTTTTGGCCCGCCCGTGGCGCGACTTTCAGGGAGCCGTCCAATGTCAGCAGCCAATGAACCGCGAACCGCCGGGCGCCATTTCTTGCAGATTCCCGGCCCCTCCCCGGTGCCGGACCGCATCCTGAAAGCGATGGCGATGCCCGTCGTCGACCATCGTGGCCCCGAGTTTCAGAAACTGGGGCGGCGGGTGCTTGATGGCATCAAGACGATCTTCAAAACCGACAATCCGGTGATCATCTATCCCGCGTCCGGAACCGGCGCCTGGGAGGCGGCCCTGTGCAACACGATGTCACCGGGCGACAAGGTGCTGATGTACGAGACCGGCCATTTCGCATCGCTGTGGAAGAACATGGCGGAGAAGCTTGGCTTGCAGCCGGAATTCATCGAGTCCGATTGGCGCTCGGGCGCCGAGGCGGATCGTATCGAAGAGCGGCTGCGGGCTGATACGGCGAACGAGATCAAGGCCGTGTGCGTGGTGCACAATGAGACATCCACCGGGGCGACATCACGCATTGATGAAATTCGCGCCGCCATCGATCGCGCCAATCATCCGGCGCTGCTCATGGTCGACACGATCTCGGGGCTCGCCTGCGCCGATTATCGCCACGACGAATGGGGCGTCGACGTCACCGTCTCGGGCAGCCAGAAGGGCTTGATGCTGCCGCCCGGCATTTCGTTCAACGCGATCTCTGAAAAGGCCCTCGCGGTTGCCCAAACAGCGACACTACCGAAATTGTTCTGGTCGTGGGAAGAAATGCTGCCGCACAATGCGAACGGCTTTTTTCCCTACACACCGGCCACGAACTTACTGTACGGCCTCGACGAGGCCATCAGTCTGTTGCACGAGGAAGGTCTCGACGCCGTGTTCGCGCGCCATACCCGCCATGGCGAGGCGACACGGCGTGCCGTTATGGCCTGGGGCCTCGAGAACCTATGCAGCGTTGCGAAATACCATTCGCCGGTGCTGACCGCCGTTGTCATGCCGGATGGGCACAACGCCGATGACTTCCGCAAGGTCGTGCTCGACAACTTCGATATGTCGCTCGGAACAGGACTCTCAAAGGTCGCCGGCAAGGTCTTCCGCATCGGCCATCTCGGAGACATCAATGATCTGACACTGATCGGCACATTGTCGGGCGTGGAAATGAGCCTCAGCCTTGCCAAGGTGCCGCATCGCAAAGGCGGTGTGCAGGCAGCCATGGACTATCTGACGGAAACCGCCCCACAACTGGGCTAGGCGGAGAGCGCCCGTACGGGGCGCCGGCATTTTTTCTGACACGGAAGGGTATGCTATGGCCGAGGCCGCACAGGATCTGATATACGAGGTCATCGACGAAATCGGAATGATCACGTTGAACCGGCCGCAGGCGCGTAATGCGTTGACGTTCGAGATGTACGGCCAGATCGCAGACATCCTCGAAGGCGCGCCGATCGATGGCTCGGTCAAAGCCATCATTGTCACCGGCGCCGGCGACAAAGCATTTGCCGCTGGCACTGACATCTCGCTGTTTCGCGATTTCGGAGCGCCTGAACAGGGCATCAAATACGAACGGACCGGTGACGCCAACTTCGCCCGCATGGAGAAGTGTCCGGTGCCGACGATTGCCGCCATTTCCGGTGCCTGCACGGGTGGCGGTGCCGGCATCGCTGCCGTGTGCGACATGCGGATCGCTTCACGTGACATCAAATTCGGCTTCCCCATCGCCCGCACCCTGGGCAACTGTCTGTCGGCAGAAACGCTCGCCAGACTTGTCCGCCTGATTGGCGAAGCCAAAGTGACCGACCTCATTCTGACATCGCGCCTGATGGGTGCCGAAGAGGCGCTCGCCAGCGGCCTTGTCAACGAAGTCGTGGACGACAATGCCGCGGTCCGGGCGCGGGCGCTGGAACTTGCGACGCAGATGAAGTCACATGCACCGCTGACCATGCGCGCCATCAAGGAACTCCTGCGCCGCATGCGATATCAGGTGCCGCCGGTCGACGACGAAGACGTCGTCGCCCAGATCTATTCCAGCAATGACTTCCGCGAGGGGCTCGAGGCCTTTCTGGCCAAACGTAAACCGCAATGGACAGGCACATAGAGGACTGGCACCTAGAGGAGATGAGACATGGATCTCAAGGGCAAGGTTGCCGTTGTCACGGGCGGTAACGGGGGGCTCGGACAACGAATCTGTCATGCGCTCGCAAACGCAGGCTGCGACATCGCCGTCGTTTATGCCCGAAGTGCTGAAGAGGCTGCGGCCGTATCAGAAGATTTGCGAGAAACGCACCAGGTCGATTCGGACGCACTTCAGTGCGACCTCAGTCGCGAAGATGATATCGCCAAACTCGTCAACGATGTTGTCGAACGGTTCGGACGGCTGGACATCCTCGTCAATGATGCAGCCTATAACAAGGCCATCCCCTACGGCGACCTCGAGAACTTGACGCTGGACGTCTGGTCCAAGATCCTGACCGTCAATCTCACGGGACCGATGCTGCTGTGCAAAGCCGTTGCACCGATCATGGAACGGCAAGGTGCCGGTCGTATTGTCAATATCTCATCGGTGGCGGGCATTTATCCCGGAGGCTCTTCAATTGCCTATGCCGTATCGAAGGCCGGCCTCAACCATCTGACGCGCTGCATGGCTGTTGCACTGGCGCCTCACACACTGGTTAACTGTGTCGCGCCGGGCCTGATCGAAGGCACGCGAGCCACGGCCAACCTGCTGCCGGAGATGATCGAACGGTCGTCGCGATCGGCATTGCTGGGCAAGCCAGCGGACAAAGATGATTGCGCCAATCAGGTCGTCACATTCTGCCGCAGCGACACAACCACGGGCCAGACAATCGTGATCGACTCCGGCCGTGTCTTCAATTGACGGCTCGTCGGGCGCGTCGGCGCCGCCTTGACTGACTGCCCGATGATGAAACGCTCGCCAACCGTAGGGTTTCGGTCGCGGCCGCAAGTGCTATGATGCTGCCAACACTCATGGAATTGGGAAGGACGTCACATGTCCACGGACAGGTCCGATCTGCCACCGCTACCGCAAAGCCTGGGGACGCATGTCATTCCCGATGACCGTCACGAGCTCATCCGCGCGCATATCAAGATGCTTGGTGAAACGGCGCTGGAGATCTCAGATTCGCTGCCATTCTCTGCGGACGTGTCAGACTTTCTGCGGGTCTTGAATGACAGCGCGGAGCGGAAGTGATGGATCTCGCATTCAGCTCCGCCGGCGAGATCGCTGCAGCAATCCGCAACGGGACCATCAATTCGATCGAGGCGACCGAGGCGGCTTTGAAGCGCCTCGAACAGGCCCACGATCGCTGCAACGCCGTCGTTGCTTTTGAACATGACGAAGCCCTTGCCGGTGCCAGAGCGGCAGACGCCGCACTGGCCGCGGGCGGCCATGTCGGGCCGCTACATGGTGTTCCGCTGGCGCACAAGGATATGTTCGACAGGGCCGGCAAGATCCCGAGTTGGGGCGGCAACATCCGTCCGGACAAGCCCGCCGAACAAGACGCAACACTGCTGGCGCGGCTCAAGTCGGCCGGTGCCCTGCAGATCGCCGCCCTCCACCTGACGGAATTTGCCTACGGACCGATTGGGCACAACTACGTATTGGGGCACGCACGCAACCCCTGGAACACCGCCCATGTCAGCGGCGGCTCGTCCTCGGGAACGGCGATGTCTATCGCCACCGGGTGCATCCCCGCAGGCCTGGGATCCGACACCGCCGGCTCGCTGCGTCTGCCGGCGTCTGCCTGCGGAATTACATCTTTGAAGCCGACGTGGTCCTTGATCAGCCCGGCCGGTGCAATGCCACTGTCGCCATCGCTCGACGCTGTCGGGCCAATGGCGCGGCATGTCGGCGACCTCGCTCTGCTGATGAGCGTGATGACCGGCCATGACCCACGGTTCGGTCTGTCGAGTAGGCGTCCGGTGCCTGACTATCTCAGTGCCATTGGAGCCGACGTCGGTGGCATCCGGATCGGTGTCGACGACAAACTGATTGGCGAGGCCGACGCCAGCGTCCAGGCCCGCATCATGGCGGCAATCGAAGCCTTGGAAGCAGCCGGCTGCCGGCGGGTTGCCGTCAAGATCGACAACTGGCTAACGCTGGATCATCTCGCGCAACTGGTGCAGCTGTCCGAAGCGGCCGCCCTGCACGCGGCATTCCTGCGCAATCGCATCGACGACTACGGACCGCAAGTTCGCACGCGCATTGAGTTTGGCCACTTCGTCTCGGCACACGACTTCCAGACGGCGTTGCGGGCGCGTGGCGCCATGCTTCAGAAACTCCTGGATGATTGCCATACACAATGCGATCTTGTCATCCTGCCCAACTTCGCCGGGCCGGTCCCGACGATTGCTGAACTAGATGTCGGTGGCGGTCCGCAGTTGATGACGGCACTCGGTAAAGTCATGAAGTATTCGCGGCCGCTGAACTATCTGGGCCTGCCCGCGCTGACGCTGCCCTACCCCAAGCAGGATGGCGTGTTGCCCAATGGTTTCCAGTTGATGGGGCGCCCGTTCTCGGAAATGAGCCTGCTATCGATAGGGGCCGCCTATCAGCAACAGGTACCGCCCGAGCTTGCGCCGCTGAGTGACTAGAGAGCCGGCAACATGACGTCTTCGAACAGCCTTGTGGGATTGACGGTGCGGTCGCTCAGCGGTCAACCACGACTTTTGCGGTTGGCGATGAAGGCCTTCATGATTGCTTTAGGCTCGCCCCTGGCGTAGGCGTCCTGCTGGCCAAGCACGCCGGAACGCAAAGCTTCATCGAAGCCACGTAGCGCCACTTCGGCAAACCTGGCTTTCGTACGTCGCCAGGCAGTGGCGGGCTTGCCAGCAAGGTTTCCTGCAATCTCGCACGCCTTCGGGATGAGCTCCTCGAGCGGCACTACATGATTCACGAGACGAAGATTGGCGGCCTCGTCGACATCCATGAGGCGCCCCGTGAGTGACAGCTCCTGGTTCATCGACCAGCCGAGGTGGAGCGTCATCCAATAGGACCCCATGATGCTCGGAATACCGGCGTTGATCTCGGGTTGGCCGAACCTCGCTGCGGGTTGCGCGACGCGCATGTCCGAAACGAGTGCAATCTGAAACCCGGCACCTGCGGCAATGCCGTTGACGGCCGCAATCACCGGCTTTCCCGTCAATAAAATTTGCCGGTAGACATTGCATACCGTGCCGAACCACGTTTCGATGTCTGCGACCTGAACCTTGCTGCCTTCTTCAAGATCGACGCCGGCACAAAAGGCTCGGCTGCCGGCGCCGGTGAGGACGATTCCTTTGACCAAAGGGTCCTTGTCCAGATCGATCAGCGCTTGCGTGACGCGCTCGGCGAGTTCGATGGAAACCGCGTTGAGGGACGACTCGCGGTTGAACGTCAAGACCGCGATCTCCTCGTGCTGGTCGATCGTTATGACGTCTGACATGGCCAGCCTCTTTTTGCTTCTCAACTTCCCGTTCTGAGGGCAGCCTCCAACGCGCGGCCGCGGATTGATAGTGGTCGCGTGGCGAAATTCGATCCCTGATTGCATGCTTGCACGGGACGCCTTATCCAGTCACTCTTGCGGAGTGGACGACGACCTCATGCACCTCTTTGGCGCCCTGTTCAGCGAGCGAGCTTAGCAATGAAGCCGGTTCGGTTTGACTATGTCCGAGCGTCAAGCGCGAACGAGGCTGCACACTTGCTGCAGCGCAATGATGAGGCCATCCCGATCGCCGGTGGCCAGACACTCATGCCGCTGCTCAACATGCGCTTGGCTCGCCCGACACTGCTGGTTGATATCGCCCGGGCTGAAGATCTCATTGGTGTCAGCATCGACGAAACGCACGTGACCATCGGCGCCGCGACCCGTCAACTCGCATTGGAGTCCCATCCCGACATTCCGGACGTCTGCCCGCTTCTCGCCAAAGCAATCCCCTGGATCGGCCACCGCGCTACACGTTCGCGCGGTACGATTGGCGGCAGTATTGCTTTTGCGGACCCGGCGGCCGAACTTCCACTCATCGCCGTCACCCTCGGTGCTGAGATCAATGCGCTGGTCAACGGCGAAGTGCGAACCTTCGGGGCCGAGGAGTTTTTCGAGGGCGACATGATGACGGCCCTGCCGGACAAGGGCCTGATCGTGGCCGTTCGGTTTCCAACCGCGACGGGGACGATCGGCAGTGGCCTTCGCGAAATTGCGACGCGCCACAGCGACTTTGCTTATGCATCGGCAGCCGCGCAGATTAATGTCGGTGACGACGGTCGGATCACCAATGCCCGGATGGCGATTGGTGCCGTCAATGCCAGACCGCAATTCCTGGACCAGTTCAGCGCGAGCCTCGTCGATATCCCTGCCAATGAGACCGACGTACTCGAAATGGTCAAGGACGTCGGGAGCGTCATTGTGGCCCGGGCCAATCCAACGGCGTCGGCCGAATATTGCCGCCGTGCCGCCGGAGCGCTCCTCCGCGACGCCCTCAAGGATGCGATCAGCGAGGTGAGACGACATGAGTGAACACGAGGTCGGAGATCGAGTCTCTGTCACTCTCACCGTCAACGGCGAAGCACATACGCTGTCCGTCGAACCGCGAATGACGCTACTCGACTGCCTGCGGGATCGACTTGAGGTGACCGGCACGCATGCCGGTTGCGAGCATGGCGTTTGCGGTGTGTGCACAGTGCTGGTGAATGGCGAACCCGCGCGTTCCTGCCTCACGCTTGCTGTGCAGGCAGAAGAGTCCATGATCGAGACGATCGAGTCGATCGCACCCGCGCCGGGCGAGTTGTCAGTTCTCCAGGAAGCATTTTGCGAAGTCCATGGCATGCAGTGCGGTTACTGTACTCCGGCCATGGTTCTATCGGCCCACGCCATGTTGGCGCGCAATGCCTCCCCGGATCGCTCCGAAGTCGAAGATGCCATTTCAGGTGTGCTGTGCCGGTGTACAGGTTACACGCAGATCGTCGAAGCGATCGAATTGGCGGCGGAACGATTGCGGCAGTCGAACTCGGCCGAGGCGGCGGAGGGCGCGCAACAATGACCGACACGCCGAACTTTCGCTACATCGGCAAGCCACGGCAACCCAGCGAAGACCGCCGGTTCGTCGCCGGCCATGGCCGTTTCGCCGCGGATGTCGCGATCCCGCAGACCAAGCATGTCGCACTGGTGTCTTCACCGTGGGCCGCAGCGCGCATCGTTGATATCGACATCGGCGCCGCCGCAAAGTCACGCGGCGTTTGTGGCCTCCTGACGGGCAGAGAGATAGCGCAGTCAACGACCGCGCTGGCTACCGGTGTCGACACGCCGGCGATTCAGAGGTGGCCGCTTGCCGTCGACGTTGTACGCTACGCCGGCGAATGGGTTGTCGCCATCATTGCTGACAGCCGCGCCGAAGCCGAGGACGCCGCAGAGCTCGTCGAAATCGACTATGAGGAATTGCCGTTCGTTCTCGATCCCGAGCAAGCGTTCGATCCGGCAAGT